>QMRZ01000123.1 GCA_003649495.1 Thermoprotei archaeon
CTCCAGTGCCTGTGGAGGCGCAGCATCGCGTGCCTCTCAGCCGCCGTCAGGTGCTACTACCAGGGTCTCCCCGAGTCCACCACCTACGCGTACAGGACTGTGAAGAGCGCCGCCATGTACGAGGGCGTTAGGAGGGGAGAGGGCCTCAAGTTCAGTGACGCCGAGGTGCTGGAGCTGCTAGCTGATAAGCCATCTCCCAGGAGGGTGCTGCGGGGCCTCGTGGAGGCGAGAAGGGAGGGGCGCGGCACCTCCATGAGCGAGCTCGACGAGGCCGTGGCGGCCGTGGCTGATCTCCTGAGGGTGGCCCCCGCCCCCTGGAGCGAGGCGGCGGAGGAGGCCAGGAAGGCTGGGATCAGGGTGCTCGAGGGCGTCAGGCTCAACTGCGCGGAGGGCCGGATGATGTGGGAGGTGTGGGGGGTCGACGAGTCGGGGAGGAGGCTGACGCTGAGGAACTGCCCGCCCCCAACACCCCACCACACCTAAACTCTCACGTACTGGGTCCAGTAGAGAGACTGTGGTAGCAGAGGACAGCGGCACGCCCCCCTCACTTAAGCTCTCGCTGATCCCTGGGAAGGCCCCCTAGCGGCGACTTCCTGAGAGTACGTGAAAAGCTTAAGAGCGGGGGAGGATCTGTGGAGTGATGGACTGTGCCTGAGAAGATACTGAGCATCAGGGGGGCGCTGAGCAACCCCCTCAGGAGGCGCATAATAGTGATGCTGCTCGAGAACCCTGGGATGAGCGTGAGGCAGCTCGCGAGAGCCCTGGGCGTGGGGGTGGGCAGCCTCTCCGGCCACCTCCTCATCCTCCAGAGGCTCGGGCTCGTGAGGGAGGAGCGTAACGGCAATAGGCTCCAGCTCTACGTTAACGAGAAGTACGTGGCTGGGAGGTGGTCGCGGTGGCCTTCATCTACGCGCTACCGGAGGACATAAGGGAGGGCAGGACCACCGACGTATACTTTGAGAGGACCCTCAAGGTGCTCAGAGCTGAGGGCCTGGACGGCGTCGAGGTCTACGCCGAGGTCACGGCCAGCGGCATTCCCCGCGGCTACAGGTGGGCGATATACGCGGGCCTCAGGGAGGTGCTCAAGCTGCTGGAGGGCAGGCGCGTCAACGTCTACTCGCTGCCGGAGGCCACGCTCTTCAAGCCCCTCGACGCGAACGGCGTCAAGGTGCCCGTGATGGCGATCGAGGGGCCCTACGGCGAGTTCGCCGTGTTCGAGACCGCGCTACTCGGCTTCCTCTCCACCGCCTCGGGGATAGCCACTAAGGCCGCGAGGGTCAAGAAGGCGGCCAGGGGCAGGCCAGTCCTGTCATTCGGGGCCCGCCGCACCCACCCAGCGATAGCGCCCTTCATGGACTACTACGCGTACGTCGGCGGCTGCGACGGGGTCTCCTGCGTCAAGGGCGCCGAGTTCCTAGGCATAAAGCCCTCCGGCACTATGCCCCACAGCCTGATGATAATATTCAGGGCCGCCAGGGGCGACCACACCCAGGCGTGGATAGCCTTCGACAAGCACCTCGAGCCCGGGATACCCAGGATAGCCCTCGTCGACACCTTCTGGGACGAGGCTGAGGAGGCGGTTAGGGCTGCCCAGCTGCTGGATGGCAGGCTATGGGGCGTCAGGCTCGACACCCCCGGCAGCAGGAGGGGCAGCATGGCCGCAATAGTCAGGGAGGTCAAGTGGAAGCTAAAAGCCGCGGGCCACGGCAATGTCAGGATAGTCGTGTCAGGCGGCCTGGACGAGCACACGATCCCGGAGCTGGTGGAGGCCGGGGCGGAGGCCTTCGGCGTGGGATCCGCGATAGCCAACGCCCCCATCATCGACTACGCCATGGACATAACGGCCGTCAAGGTCGACGGCAGGTGGACCCCCATAGCCAAGAGGGGCAAGTACAGCGGCAGGAAGCAGGTATACAGGTGCTGGAACTGCCTCGTGGACGTGGTGACCCTAGAGGGCGCCGAGCCCCCCAAGTGCCCCAGCTGCGGCGGAGAGATGGAGGCCATCTTGAGGATCGTGATGAGGAGCGGCAAGCTGCTGGCCAAGCCCGAGCCCCCCCAGGAGCTGAGGAGGAGGGTGCTGGAGCAGCTGGAGAGAGTCGAGCTGTAGCGCTACCTCCTCGCGAGCAGCCACTTGATGAGCGCATCTCTGGAGCTTAGGGAGCCGAGGCAGTAGCCGCCCATTATTACTCAGTAAACGCTCAATCGAGCGCGTAGTCTCCTAGGAAGATGAGCGCGGGCTCCCTATTACGCAGAGCGCGGTAGAGCCTCTCATCCGCTGTCACGAGCCGGGCCCCGAGATTTCTGGCGGCCACGATGTACGCTGCATCGTAAGCCGTCACCCCCCTCTCCAGGGAATAGGAGAGGGCCTTGTCTACGAGATCCCAGTTTATCTCCATGTAGACTATGTCGATGTCCCGGAGCACCCTGAGGGAAGCCGCCACTATGCTTCTCTCCACAAGTCCTCTCACGCAATATTTCCTCAGGGCGCTCGCGACCTCGAGCATGAAGATGCGTGGCGCGTAGAGCTCTACGCGCCCATCCCTAAAATCCTCCAGGATCGCCAGAGCTTTATCACTCAACGGCTCGGGCACGAACCACTTGACCCCCCACTGAAGCATCGATAACGAGCTTCACCTGCCATCCCTTTCCTCCCTTACGAAGCTAGCGGCGAGATCCTCGCCAATCCAGCCGATCCTCTCCCTAATCCTCCTTATCTCCTCGAGAACCCTCCTCATCTTCTCCTCCCTCACTCTCCTCTCTAAGAATGCCCTAATCTCGCTGGCATAATCTATGCCGAGCCTCTCCAGCTCCTCCTTCAACCTCCTAGGCACCCTTACCCCGATAACCACGCTCATGCTACTCACTAGTTAACAGTTATTGTTAACATATAACGTTTACGGCTAGCAGGGGGTAGAAAACTTAACAATGTGTTCAAACCGGGCCCGCTCCACTCCGAGGAACTCACGTGCTATCCTCAGCCCTCAATTCTCTTTTCATTGAGAGTTCTTAAGCCGGTGGGCTTCTTCGAGCCTATGTAGCCTCTTTCCCAGATAAGCTTCCCCAAGTACCATGGCTCCATCCAGTCACTCCTCAACAAGGCGATGGGGCAGAGCAGGCTAACCACCGGGGTAGAGCCACTAGACGAGCTGAAGAAGCGAGTGCTAGAGCAGGTGGAGGAGGTGAAGCTCTAACACGGCGCCCAAGCCAGGGCACGGGGGCCACCACGATAAGGCTTAAGCACGGCACCCTCCTCTGTAATAGCGTGAGCCCCACAAAACTCCTCCTCTACCTCCTATTTTTCAAGAAGAGGCAACCGCACAAGAGGAAATACAGCTGTAAGCGATCCAGCGGGAGACTCCTCCGCGGGTAAATCGCTTACACCGACCTCCGCCCACGCCGACTACCGAGCCGGATGCTCACTCCTGTTTCGGGACCCCTATTTAAGGCTTCTGAATCCGTTCTCAGAGCCCCGCTACATTAATCCCGCGGCAGTCACGCTTATCTAGGAAAGAGGCCGTATAGACCTGAGCACCCCCACCCACTCAAAAACTCTCAATGAAAAGAGAATTGAGAGACTAAACCCCCGGGCAGCGCCGGGTCGCTGCGCCTCACCACCTCAAGGCTCTCCTCTTCCTGGCCATCCAGTATGTATAGAAGGCTAGCCATGCTGTGCTAAGGGGCAGGACGGTCCATAGCCAGAGGCCGAGGTTGCTGAGAGCCCCATAGGCATTCGCTACAACATACGCGATTAAGTTTAGGACGTAAGCCCTCTTCTGCCACCCATACCTCCCTATAGCCTCAATAGCCTGCAGTGCGGCGTAGCCATCCCTAGTCAGGCAGTACCTCCCCTCGCCGTCCACCGCTATCAGCCCCTCCAGCTTCTTCAGGTGGTAGTCAAGCCTCCCACTACTCCTCACGCCCAGCTCCCTCTTGAGCTCCGAGAACCTCATCGGCCTCTCAGCCAGCTTCTTGAGGATCTCAACCCTGAGCGGGTGAGATATAGCCTCGAACACCTCCTCACACCCCACCTCGCCTCACCAGGCACCAACTAGCGCTGCAGCCCATAACTCTAGGCCTCTAGACCAGGCGGTCGACAGCCCGAGGAGGGGCGTTAACGACAGCGCCCTGCACTAACGTGTGCTAACCCCGCCCGAAGCTGCTGAGAGCTGGCTACGGCGACAATGGCCGTAGCGGCTGGGATTATGCCTCAGGAGGCTGACGAGCATCAGCCTGTAGAGCATCTCAACCTCGGCCATCGCCTCCAGGCTCCTCCCAGCTCAGCCAGATCCTGCTTGGTAGCCACGTCCCTGAGCACGGCGTTCATCGCCGCTAGCCCGACGTCCAGCTCGGAGACGGGGAGCTCGGCGAGCATCTCCCCAGCCTTAACACCCCTCCTAAACAGCTCCACGACATCCCAGGCTGTGATGCCCATCACCATTAAGTGAGGCACACGCCGTAACAAGCTAGTTTAAAACTCTGGGGCACGCCCTCAGCTACGCGCGACTCCCAGCGACACCGCTGCTGAGTTCCTCGATGCTCATGACTGCTAGCCCTAACTCCTCCAGCCTCTTGAAGTGCCTGACGTTCCTCGTCACTAGCGGCACTCCCTGCCTTATGCAGATCGCGCCGGTCAGGACATCCCTGAAGTCTATCGGCTCCCCCCTCCTCCTCAGAGCCCTGTAGATCTTGCCCGCGAGCCGGGCTGACTCGAAGTCCAGCGGGTAGAACTTGAGCCTCCTCAATACTAGATCCAGCTTCTCCCCGCCCCTCTCCCCCATGTAGAGCTCGGCGACTGTCACAGCCGTCACGGCAGGCACGAACTCCAATC
>QMRZ01000124.1 GCA_003649495.1 Thermoprotei archaeon
CCTCTTGGTAGATCACGCTAGGCTCTACTAATACGAACCTACCCGGCAGCTTATGGATAATCTCAGCACATTCGTCACCATACTCCTCATCCCCCTTCAACGCCGCTACGAACACGTTAGCGTCTAGCGTCAGGAGCCTCATGGCGCCTAGCTTTCCTGAACTCCTCAAGCACACTCCCCCCGCCCCACTCCCTAGTCACGACCTCCCTCAGCTCCAGGAACTCCTCAATAGCCCTCCTCATCCTCTCCACATCCTCCTCTCCAATTACTATTACCTCCCTGGGCCTCATCTTGACAAGCTTCTCCAACAATTCAACCCACGTCCTACAGCCCAGCTCGGCTTTTAGCCTCCTTAGCTCTCTCATTAGGTCCTCAGGCACGTTCTTGATCAGGAGACTAGGCATGATACCCTGGTTAGATGGATATCCAAGGATATAAGTATAACCTCCGAAGCTCATATCGGGGGAGGCTCCCTCACGCCCTTCCTGTACTTCTCGAGCCATCGGGTGAACTCGGGGGAGGGGGGCCTCTCGCTGTGGAGCTCCCTCCGCATCGACTCCAGGAGCCTCTCCTCAACGCCAGCCAGCTGGGCGTACGTCGCGACGCGAGCGACGCCCCTGCTCCTCAGCCTCTCCCTCCAGCCCGCGTCTCTGAGGAGGTGGTGGCTAACCACTACAGCCACCCGCCTTGCCAGCGCGGATAGGTTGTCGAGGCCAGCCTCCACAGCGCTAGCCTCCACCTTGATGCCCGCCAGGTAGGTGGGGGGCCCGCCCATCACCAGGAGCGTGGGCCTGAGCTGCGCCAGCTCCTCCGCCACCTCACTGCTCACGGGCCCCTGGAGGTCTGGCGCGTACACGAGCCTCACATCCCCGTACTCCACCATGAAGGCTAGGACGCTGCCCAGCCTGCCCCCGCTGCCGTGGGGGTAGGGGCCCAGCGCCCTTATCCTGGTCGACCCGAGCTCCACGACCCTCCCATCAGCCTCTAGGACCTCACAGCCCAGGCCCTCCAGGTCCCTCAGGAAGGCCCTGGCCCTCCTCCTCTGGTTGAAGCTCACAGTCTCGTCAGGCCTCTTGATGAGGAGGAGCTTCCCCGCGTAGGTCGCCTCGAAGGCCTCCCTGCTGCTCCACTCGTAGAAGCTCGTGAAGCTAGGCGTGTAGTGGTCGAGGTGGTAGTGGCTTATGGTCACGACATCGCTCCTCTCGGCGAACTCCAGTATCCGCCTCCTAGCCTCCCGCGCAGCCCTGAACTCCTCGGGGTGGGGCGGCAGCCCATACCTGCGCGGCGCCAGCGACACGCCTGCGTCGAGCAGTATCCTGACATCCGGCGTCTCAACTCCAAGCGCCATTGAGCGGACGCCCATGCTCTCGTCCGCCAGCGGGTACAGCCTCAGCCTGCCCAGCAGGACGCCGCGCACGCCACTGCCCCCATGCCCCACACGGCTATAAACCTGCCCGCAGCGCCCCCTGGCGCGTGGACTGGGCCTGCAGCGCTGGCCGGGCCAGCGCGGAATTGCCGGGCGGCTAGAAGGGCTTGAAGACCCCCTCCTCGTATATAAGCCTCGAGACTATCCTCTGGTCAGTCGCCGCGCCCGGCGGCATGGCGATAGCGACTATCTCCACCTTGTCGCCGAGGACGCCGCTGTCTATCTTCCTCTTCAATAGCTCCTGGACCTGGAATATGCCAGCCGAGTTATCCATCTCAACTCTTATCCGCACCGGCCTCCGCTCGCCCCTCTCCACTCTTACATCCCTTATCGAGAGGGCTGAGACTGTGTGAATGTTCACGTTGCCCAGGTCGAATGGGAGCCTGCCACGGCCCTTGAACATGTCGCAGCCATCGGCTATGCAGACTATGCTGGCCTCCGTGGTGAGGCAGGGGGTGTCGGCCTCGTGGGAGTATATCGCGTGCAGGATGAAGCCCCTGATCTCCGCGGCCACCTCCGGGTGATCATACACCTTGGGGAGTAGCCGCGAGAGGATGGGGGCTGCTAGCGTAGCGCTGAAGAGGGGGTGCATCCTCCTATGCACCTGGTTCCCAATGTCGTGGAGCAGCGACGCGGCCAGCACTATTAGGGCGGCATCATCCATCCCGCCCACCCCGTCGGCCACCACATCAGGCTCGTGGCCAGCCTCGTGGAGGAGCTCCAGCATCTGGAGGGCGAAGGACGCAGTCACTATCGCGTGAGTCTCGCCGTGGTCGTTGTACCTGAGCTTCTTCACGGCTATGTAGTCCGCCATGTCCCAGCAGGCATTCACCTCCGGGTCGCTCCGGAGCAGCCGCCACATGAGGGCAGCCTTAGGATACTTGGCCGTGACCTTCTCGACTACTCCAATGCACTCCCTCTCCAGCTCCTCGTAGCTCTCGGGGACCTCTATCTCGACGCCTACCCCGAGCTTCAGGACCTTACCCTCCCCCGGATTCAAAGGCCGTGCACCACCACCCCGGGAGAGACCCGTCTATAACTCTGCGCATTGACGATGAGGGTTAAACTGTGGCTGGAGGGCTAGGAGGGGTGGAGCCTAGCCTTAGACTTGAACTGCTCCTCAAACCTTCTCCTGAGCTCCTGGAGCGTGGTGACCTCCTCGGGCCCCTTATCCCACCTGATCCTGACTATCCTCGCGAAGCGGAGGGCCATGCCGGACTTGTAGCGTGGGCTCTCCTGAATCTCGTTGTAGGCGACCTCGACGACTATGGCGGGCCTGACCCAGACCACCCGCCCCTCCTCCCCCACCTTCAGCTCCAGTAGCCTCCTAGTCATCTCCTCAAACTCCTCGTCTGTCAGGCCCTTGAAGGTCTTGCCCACGACGAGGTACTCGCCAGTCGCCTCATCCCTGACCGCGAGGTAGTAGTCGCTGAGCCAGCCCTCCCTCCTCCCATGCCCCCACTCGGCGCCCACTATCACGCAGTCCACCGTGTCGTAGGGCTTTATCTTGAGCCACTTCCTACCCCTGGACCCGGGCTCGTAGCTGCTGGCCATGTTCTTGGCCATGAGCCCCTCGTGGCCAGCCTCCAGAGCCCGCCTGAGGAACTCGTGAGCCTCGCGGGGGTCGCCTGTCACGATCCTCTCAGCTAGCAGCTCGCCGCCCGTGGCGTGCTCTAGGAGCTCCCACCTCCTCGAGTAGGGCTCGTCGACCAGCACCCTCCCATCCAGGTACAGGATGTCGAAGAGCTTGAGCTGTAGCGGCACCTTCCGCAGCAGGCGCCTCACCTCCAGCCGCCTGACCCTCCTCATGAGGTGCTGGAATGGGACTGGCTTGCCGCCCACCACGCCTATCGCCTCCCCATCCAGCACCGCGCTCTCAGCCCTCAAGACCTCCCTGACGGCCTCCACTACGTCGGGCATCGCCGCGGTCACGTCGCTGAGCCGCCTGGTGAATACCCTGACCTTATCGCCCTTCACGTGCACCTGAACCCTCACGCCATCGTACTTCCACTCGAACGCCGTCGCGCCCCCATGCTCCCTAATCGCCTCCCTAATATCGTAGCACATCTCAGCGAGCATGGGCTTGACTGGCCTGAAGATCTCCAGCGTGACGCTCCTCACAGCCTCCCTCCCACCCCTCAGCGCCCTCTCAGCCACGTCGCCCACGTCTGAGAGGAACATGTAGGCCCTCCTCACCTCCTCCAGGCTGCAGCCAGCGGCGGAGGCCACCGCCTCCAGGACCACGCCCTTGGCAGCGCCTATCCTCACCTCCCTCGACAGCATCCTGACCAGGTACTCCACCTCCTCCCTGCCCATAGCGCTGAATAGGCCCGTGAGGAGGGCCTCCTTCCTCCGCCTAGAGCTGGCCGCCGCCACCTTCTCCAGCGTGGAGCAGACCTCGAGGATTGAGGGGCTCGCCTCAAGCAGCCTCGCCTGCCTAGCCCTCAGCCCCTTCACCACCCTGCTGAGCAGAGCCCACCCCACGTTCAGGGCCATGTCCGAGTACTCGGGGAACACCTCCCCAACCATCAGCCTAGCAGCTGCCGCCGCCTCAGCGGGCTGCAGCCTCCTGAGGAACTCAGCTATTAACGCCACCTTCTCGCTCCTAGAGCTAGTGGCCTCCACCAGCTTACAGAGCCTCACTAGCTCGCTAAAGCTAGCCACACACATCTTAACGAGGTAAAGGCCTTAGCTGTAACGACCGCCCTACAGGGGGATCCTCAACGTGTCTGGAGGCTTGTACAGCATCCCTAGCCGCTTAAGCACCTCCCTCCCCAGCAGCGCCCTCCTCACCCCAAGCGTTGTGTAAACCCTGCACTCCATGCCCACACCCTCGATCTCGAGAATCCCCCTAGCCACCCTCAGCCTTACTTCTGCCCCGGCTGCGGCGACAGCCACCGCCTCGCCCTCCTCGAAAAGGTTGAGGCCCAGCTTCAAGTACTCACTTAAGGGTATCAGGACGCTGCCTTGGAAACCCGTATCGATTAGGAGCTTGAGTCTCACTAGCCTGGTTCTCAGGGGGTTATGGAGTACTGCCTCCACCACTGGAGCGTAGTTAAGCCCTCCATCCTCGAGGTAGGCTCCCATGGCATCACCAGGGGAGGCCCAGCTCTACCTTCTCAACCCTCTTCTCATAAGGTAGCTTGACTATCAGCGCCTGGGTGGAGCATGCTTCGAGGGACTTCCTAGCAGCCTCCAGGTAGCTGCTAAAGACCCCTATCACACGGCCATTACATATTAGGACGTAGCCCTCGCCGTACCTACTCTGCAAGGCCTCGAGCTCCCTCTCGAGCACATTGTAATTCCTCCTATACTCCTCCTCGAGCCTGGCCCACTCCAGTACCTCTCCGTAATTGCTCTTGCCGCTC
>QMRZ01000125.1 GCA_003649495.1 Thermoprotei archaeon
CATCATGACAGAGATACTGGAGCGGTTGAAAAGGCTGGAGGAGGCGGTGATGAAGAAGTCTGGAGGGCGCAAGAAGCGCAATTTTCGTCATTAACCAAGACAAGCATTTTAAAGGCTCAAGAGGCGGTATCCACGGGGATGAGGGGGGATGGGGGGTCAGCTGGCCTGGCTCACGCCATCCCCCTCGCGGGGTGGAGCACTGCCACGCTAATCATCACCCCCCGACCCTTCATTGCTGCCAATGCTACGAACCCAGGCGTAGAATTTTATAGCCGCGAGAATTCCACGATCCTTACTCCCTTTTAAGGCCTCCACGCCCAGTGTGTCGAGGAGGTATGCCCTACAGGGTATATCCTCCACCACAATAGCATCCTTGTAGGCACCCGTTAGCCTAGCAACTGCCTATGCTGCTAGGAGGGCTAAAACGAGGCCCTGACCATAGATTAGGATTGTAGCCCAAACCCCCAGTGCTCTGCCAGCTACGCCGAAGACTATGGTCGCTCTAGGAGCATGGTATAAAGGCTAGCATAGCTATTGTTGCAAGCCCCTGTCTACGCGTTGACAGGATCCTTATGCCAGTGACCGCTGGCACACTACAGCCGAGGCCTAGGAGGACTGGTATAAAGGCCTTTAGCTGGAGGCCTAGCTTCTTGGCTGCAGAGTACATCCACACCATAACCCTTGCTAATATTCCAACCTCCTCTAAGAGCATGAGTGCTATATAGGGGAGGCAAACACATAGGGTAGAGCCGCTGCATACTCTCCGTAAAGACCCTCAATAGTAACAAACCCTAGCAGTCCCCTAGCCTCAAGAAACAGGACCAGATTGTTGACTAGAGGGGCTATGGTGGAGTCCAGCGCCTCTACGGTAATGCCTCCGAGATAAACAGTTACTATAACGAGGGCTGCCAAGATCGCGAACCCCGTAGCTACGCCCACAGCAGGGTTTTCGGTAAATAGCCTATCCAGCCTCGATACGGGAGCCACGAGGGCCTTTGATATCCCTCACATACCTCCTAGCGAGTTCTAAGGAGAATCCAGCTCTAGCATTCTCTACGTCATGATAGGGTTCATGGCCCTCTTTCACCAGCCTCCTAGCTTCTCCGCTGCCGGGCAACCGTAGAGTCTCCAGACCAGCGGATCACCCTCCACGAGCCGGGCAGCTATGCCCCTCCTGCTGAGCCTCGCGTTCTCCGGGATGCAAGCAGAGGCCTCGACAATAGCCCTCTCTATATGGTCGTCGTATCCTCCTCAAGCCTCTCGAAGAGCTCCCTTATTCCACCACGCCTTAGCGGATTAACCCTGACGATGGGGACTCCAAGTTCTCCCTCTAGCCCTCTATAGTCTATTATTATGCCTTTCTCCTCGGTCTCTTCCCAGAAGTTGAATATAACAATCATGTGTACCCTGAGCTCTGCTACAGCCGCTAGGAGCACTAGCCCCCTCTCCACCGCTGTAGCGTCTACAACGACTATGACAAAGTCGTAGTCTAGCTCGAGAAGAGCCTTCTCGGTAACCTTTTCCTCGAGACTGCTCGGGTACAAACTGTATATTCCGGGAGTATCCACGAATTCGTACTCTACACCGCCAATCACAGCCCTAGCCCTGAAAACCTCGACAGTGGTGCCCGGGAAATTTGAACCTCTGCCCCCGCGCCAGTAAGCGCGTTCAAAAGGCTACTCTCTCCCACATTAGGCTGGCTTACCAGCAGAACCCTCCTAAAAGCCACGGTTGCTCACCCTTCTCAAGCTGTTCCTCAAGCACAACTATGACCTTCGATGCTATGTCAGCATCTACAGCATCACCCTTCCTCGGAGCCGACCCCTATGAGGAAGACGTGGGGCCCCTTAGCTAGAACCTGTATCCTCCGGCCAGGAAGGAGGTCAACACCATAAAGACGGGCCACAAATACAGGCTTAGGCTCCAAGATAGTTAGAATCCTTGCCTCGACACCCCTACTAAGCTCTGTAAGCTTAGCGGCGCGCCCCCGAATAACAAGGTACTCTACCAGATCCCTCCGAACTTGAGGCGCATGCTCAATGTAGTGGACGGCCTTATGCACGTGCTCCTGGAGGAGAAGCCTTCCCAGGAGCCTCTCAGCCTCAACATGCCTCCGGTAAACATCCTCCTCAACCCCCTCTCAGTAAGTCCCACCATCCCAGCATTAACAGAGACAAGGCCCATCTCCTCGAGCTCTACCACAGCTTTCTCAGCAGCCTCTTGAGAACTGAGCTCCTCGTTAATCTCCCTCAGGCTAGCCTTCCCACTTTTCTCATGCAAGAAGCGTAAAACGTCCTCTTGAGCAACCTCGTCAGCGCTAACCTCGCCCAACGCAGAACCCCTAGAACTTATAAATTATAAAAAGTATTGTTATTTTGTAGCCTCTACCCAAAGGCCTACTATGCGGATAGCATCTTCCTTCCTTGAAGATTGAGACATAGAGTACCGCGAGAGGTAGTGTAATACAACCCAACACCACATCCATCCTAAGTAATTGCCCAGTAGTAATGGAACACTCTGTCACCTGTAATTAGGTTCTCGAGCCCTAAAAGCGAAACAAGATCCCTCAGGAAAAGAGATGCAACCTTTTCACCAACCGAAGCAATACTCATCCCAGACTTCGACCTCTGCAAACAGAGTCGTCTCTAAGCTCACCATCCTTAATCATCACAACCGTTCAGGAAGCTCAGATAGCTGACTGGAGCTCTCAGAGGCCTAGGCCTCTAAGAAGATCAGGGTACTGATAGCCTACAAGGAAGAGGGAATGCATGTTATATACCTCTTGACCCACCCGCTGAGAATCTGTTCCTCCTTAGCTTAGTGCTAGGCAATGGAGGAGAGGCTGCGACGGTGATGCCCAATGCGAATACAAGCTTTTTCCCGGGATAAGCCTCTAGTGTTGAGGGCGTGGCCATAGCCCACAGACGGCATCATAGCAGGCACTAATGAGTAGGGCGAGCCTAATCGCTCCTGCAGAACACTCCTTCGGCCCGCCTCGACGCGAGGAGCTGCTGCATCCTAGCATCACATCACGATCTCTATGACCTTGGAAATGTAGGTGTTCGTATCTACCCCTTCAACACCGCTCAGAGCATAGCAGAGCAACGCGCCGAAGAATACCTTCACTCTCACTCTCTTATCGAGGTCTAAGCTGCCATATACCTCTTCGGCAACCCTATCTAGGAGAGTGCTGCAGACCTCGGAGATCTCCTTCTCTATCGCTGGATACATGGACTTTATTGATAGGGCTTGGAATAAGAGGCTCCTATTTGCGTCACATGAGTATTTCCTTACGTACTCCTCCGCCATTCGCCTCAACAGCTGTCTGCCTTTAAGGCCGCTACATAGGCACCTGGATATCACGTCTAAGGGCAAGCTGCGCTTCGCCACCTCCTTTATAAGCTCGTCCTTACTCCTGAAGTACCAGAAGACTAAGCCCTTCGAGACGCCAGCCACCCTAGCCACCTGGTCGATCGTAGCATTGAAGAAGCCCTTCTCTGCGAACACCCGCATGGCCGCCTCCACTATCCTCTCCCTAACGTCGCCGCGCCTCCTCATCCGATTATAATCCGGGTCCAGGGAATTTCAATCTTCTCGACTATATGGTCAATCTGACCAGTCAGTAAAGTTTATAGCCCGCCTCCCTTAGACACTGCGGTGAGACTATGGGCCTCGCCAGGAAGCTAGCTGAAAGCCTCAGGAGGTACATGCTACTACTTACCATAGTGACTGCCCTAGTCGCCGTGATGATAGGCTCGTCAGCCCCGACAGTTACCAAGATCCCCCCAGGTACCTTTAAGGGCACTGTGATGGTGCTCGCGGCAGCGACCATATTCCCCTCGATGATCCTCCTACGGGGGGAGAGGCTGGGGCCCGCCCTGAAACAATTTAAGTATATTCTCATCGTGGTATTATATGCCTATGCACTATCCCCCCTACTGGCTTACCTCCTATCAGCCCTGATATCGAGCCCGGACATAAAGATGGGCTTCCTAGTGGCCAACACCGTCCCAGCCTCCTCGGCGTCCATTGGCTACGTGATGTTAGCTGAGGGGAACCTCGAGCTCGCGACGGCCTGCGTCTTCACACTGACCGCCCTAGGCATCGCCCTAATCCCCACCTACCTCTACGCATACGCCTCTATGATGGCTCTAAGCGTGCCGGTAGCGGAGTTCCTGAAGCCCGTGCTAGCCGTGTTAGCCGCACCACTGTTCGTAGGCCAGCTAGTGCGGCGCTACCTGATTAGGAGGAGGGGGAGCTCATTCATAGATAGGGAACTCAAACCCTACCTCTCAGCCGCCACGATACTCATGATGCTCACTCTCATCTTCGTCTTAATCTCGAGGAAGGCCGTACTGATCGTGAGAAGACCGTACACTACACTAGAGATAATGGGAACGTATTCCGTCATTGTTCTCGCCACGGTACTCATAGGCCTAATAGTCAGCAGATCCCTGAAGATCACGTACAGGGAGCATCAAGCCATAATGTTTCTCACGATAACGAAGAATCAGAGCGTTGCAGCGGCTGTAGCTGCCTGCGGCTTTAGCCCCGCAGCGGCGCTAGCTCCCGCCTTAATTCCCACTATTCAGCCAGTCCTAGCTATAGCATACCTACATACCGAGAAAATAATTAAAAGCCTGCTGGCTCCGCGGAACACTCTACAGAAGATAGCCTAGCATCTTAATGGTCTTTGCAACATGCATGCGAGCTGTACCTTGCCGCGGGGTCACGAGCAAATTCCTCCTATGCTTGGAGAAATTTTGAGAGCGTTACTTAAC
>QMRZ01000126.1 GCA_003649495.1 Thermoprotei archaeon
CATGAGACCTGGCGTGGGTATGGCGCCGTCCTCCTCGAGCCCCTTGAAGGCCGCGAGGAATCTCCAGTCCATCTCATCGGATAACCCCGCGGTCACCCAGTAGTCCACGTAGCTGTACGCCACCTCAGCCGCGCCGAGGTAGGCTATCGCTCCACCGCCGCCGTGTATCAGGAAGGCCTCGCTTATAGCCACGTCAGTGTCAGCGAAGTCGTTGGTGAGGCACGCCGAGGCGGCGATCACCGACGTGTTATAGCCGTTGGTTAGCGCGTAGACGTCGCTTGTCGTGAAGTAGCCCCCGGCACCCAGGTACCAGAGGTTTGTGTTACCGTGGCCCGCGAAGTTTACGAATCCATACCCCCTGCTGGCCTCGGATACGACGTTATCGACTGTTAAGTTGCCCAGATCCTCGTAGAGCTTGGTCCACGAGAAGTTCTCGGGGAGGTAGTTTGCCTCAAGGTAGTCCTTCAGTATCTCGCCCTCAGGTGATAGCGGGTCGTACTCGGGGAACGTGACCGTGCCTAAGAGGAGTATCCTCCTGAACCACCTGTTGGCTGGTCTATAGTTCTCGATCTTGGCTACCATGGCGTAGGCCTCCTCGAGGGTGCTCGCCGGTAGCCTGCCGACCAGGACGTCAGGGAAGCCGTCCACCTGATCCTCCAGCTCGCCGTAGATGCCGTCGCCATCCGTATCCCACGTGCCATCTAGGTCCGCGTAGTAGAGGTCACACTCCACGTAAGGGTTATACTCGGCCCACTCCTGGAACTCCGCTGAGTACACTCTCCTAACTGGGACCAACTCCGCGTCCCCGAGGAGTATGACATAGAGGGTGCCGTAGTTCGTGACCGTGTAGTTGATGAAGTTCCTGATCTTCTCGGGCGGGTCGCTGCCGGGGTAGTTGGCTAGTATGTAGCTGACGTTGTAGACCTTCGCCACATGCCCCGAGGCGTTCTTCCATGAGGCGAGCTCCCTGGCGGCGGCGAAGAGCGACTCGTTAGTTATTATGACCACGTCTATCGTGGACGTCGGGGCTGGCGCGGGCATGTCCTGACTGTAGGTGATCGAGACGCGCGCTGCGCGGATGTAGGTCGCGTTCCCGGTGGCTGGGACGTACTGGACCGGGAATATTCTAACGACCACGAACGTCACGCGCTCCAGGGTGACGGGGTCTACGCCCCTGTGGACCTCGTACTCGTAGAGGCGGCCAGGGTAGGGCTCTTGAGAGCCGTAGATCTCCGGGTTCTCGACGTAGGCAGGGGCGGGCCTCCGAGACCCCAGGCGCTGGGGCTGAGGACAGGGGAGTAGCCTGAACCTCCCCTCGAGCCTGGCAACCTCCGCTGTTACCTCTACCTTCTCCACCTTAGCGCCGTAGGGCAACTTGTACGTGAGGATCTTGACGGGAACTATGGGGGCCCCAGGTACCATGTAAGGCTTCGTGCTCCCCATCACGATTAGGTCGTAGCCAGCTACCGGCGCCTTGAGAATTACTGGAGTCCCAAGCTCCACATACCCGATGAGCTCGTAAACCTGGCTAGGAGACGTGTCGTTGTAGTAGTACTCATGAGCCTGGCTAGAGGGTGTGGGTTTGGCATTCCCCAGCAGGCAGAACGCGACTGGTATGACCACGGTGATGAGCGCCATAGTGAGGGGGAGCAATCGCCCATCCGCGCGCATACATATGTTAAATTTTAATATGGTATTAATAACTTATACTACAAGAAGCCCGTTTATAACACTCCTCGGAGCATCAACGCAGGCTTTTGTCGTCACCGATGAGGGCGTGGTGATTATAGACGCTTCTTAGGCTGTGCATTCCGTATTGATGATCTTAGGCTACGCGAGGGCTGCCACCGAGTCCTGAGGGAGGTGGGCGGGGTAAGGGGCTGTGCGGAGCTAGTGAAGGAGGTGAACGAGAGGTACGCGGACCTGCTCAAGCAAGGCTATGACATGGGCGTGATGATTTTTCAACGGAGTGGAGGACGGCTGGCTCGACATCTGGTAGATGGCGAATACGCCTTCGAGCTGGGAGGTGTAGAGTTCAGGCTTATACTCGCTTCAGGCCACATCCCCTCAAACGTCGTGGTCTACCTGCCTCAGCATAGGATCCTGTTCGCAAGCGACGCGGCATACTCAGCCACTGCCCGTCACCAGGTTCGCGACACCTGAGCTCATTAGACGATGAGTGGGGGCCCTGGAGAGGCGTCTGGAGCTGGATGTTGTCGTGCCAGGCCATGAGCTCCTATGTGGCAAGGAGGAGGTAGGGAAGAACCAGCTAAAGCCTGCCCAGCGGCGAGCAGGATGCTACAGGCATGACGTGAGTGTTCAATGAACCTAGTCGGATCTCCAACCTCTCACTTCGCATTGCGCGAGGAACTGTGCTCTGCATCTCGAGCGTCCCGGCGACCTCTCAGCTTGCTTCGTTGAAGAGCGTGCATCACTAGTTAAGGCTTATGAGGGGGAGCTCTCGAGGCTCGAAGTGCTTAATAAATAGCTCTCTGCTACCCTGTTGGAGAGGGGGCTAAGGGATGTCGGAGTAGCTTAAGAAGGAGCTAGTAGCTCTCCTCAAGAAGGATGAGGAGTTCAGGTATGCGGTACTAAGCATGGAGGAGGCGTTATTTAGGCTGCAGGGCTGGCTGAAGAGCTTGTGAAGCTTAGGGAGGACATGAATAAGGGGTTTGAGCTTATGAGGAGATATATGGATGCACTAGGCGCTAGGTGGGGACTCCTGGCGGAGGAGGCGTTCAGGGAGGGGATTGGAGGCATGGTGGAGAGGGAGCTAGGGGGCTGAAGGTGGAGATGTGGACGTGCTTCGACGAGGAGGGCATAGTGTTTGGGTATTCGAGCCAGGTGGAGGTTGACGTGACCATACGCGGTGATAGGGTAGCGCTGGTAGAGGTTAAGGCGCACGCCGATGCCTCAGACGTGGCCGCCCTCGCCAGGAAGGTCATCCTCTACAAGAAGGTGACGGGCAGGGCTCCGGTCAGGAAAATACTAGTGACCCCCACGCTAGCGAGGAGTCATTTGAAGCGGCTAAGAAGTTGGGCATGGAGATATACACTGGGATATGATGTTGAGCCCATACCAGCACCCTAGGGCACGGTCCTTCCGAGAAGTGAGGTGGGGTAAAGCGCCCAAGCTCGCATGTGTGAACCCTGTCATGCTTAGAGCATCGGTTTCTCTCGTGCTACTGGCATGCTAGTGTGGGGCGGATAAGTGTCTTAGCTAAGCCGTACTATGCTTCGATATTTATTAGTGTTCTCAGGCGGGCCTCGTGGATGTGGAGCGCGTGGGCAAGGCACAGGCATCAGGATAATTTCTGGTTACGCTACCCCCGAAGCGCCCTCCAGTTACGTTCATCTTCATTTGCTGACATGGTCGTCAGCCGCGCGAGCCGGTGGTGCTCGTAGTCGAGAGGCTGAAGAAGAGCGAGTGGAGCATGGGACTCGTGAGAATAAACGTGGATGCCATGAAGCTACTGGAGGTGGAGGATGGGGATGTGGTGTAGATTGAAGGGAGCTGGAGGAGGCTGGGCGCCTCGCCTCTGGCGCCGCCGTAGCCCGTGCCTAACGTCTTTCCTCCCCCGCTCCCGTTACCTATACTCCAGCTGTGTCTAGAACACGTGGCAGATGTGATGCAACACTCCAGTACTCTAGCACCTAGGGAAGGGTCACGCGGTGCTAAAACGCTGGAGCCTCCTCAGGATAGGCGGCTGGTGTTAAGGGAGTTTGAACGAGGGAAGCTTTATCCACTATAAGTGGTGAACTGACCGATGAGGCCCGCGGCAATCATCCTGCTGCTAGCGCTTGCGGCCGTGACCGCGCTGGCTGATAGGGGTGCCCTCCCGCTGGGCCCTGTCGACGTATACGAGCCGGGGCAGAAGGCGATTATAGCGTGGGATGGCGAGACTGAGGTAATCCTCCTGTCCACGGACCTCTACCTCCCCGCGGGGGCCGCTGTGCTCGAGTTCATGCCCCTCCCCTCGAAGCCCGAGGTTGAGCTGGGGAGCGTCAGGGCCTTCTACGCTCTGTCGAAGTACCTGGCCGGGCTGGGGGGCCTCGAGGCCGCAGGCTACAGGTCCGCGATCCAGGTGGTGCTGCACGAGAGGCTGGGCCCCCACGACATCGCAGTGCTGGAGGTGGGCGACGCGGGCGAGCTGGAGGAGTGGGTCAGGAGGTACGTGGAGGAGAGGGGGCTTCCCACGCCCCCCAGGCTCGGCGAGCTGTCATCCCTCGTGTCGGACTACGTGGAGAGGGGGTACAGGTACCTGGCTGTTGACCTCGTGACTCTGGAGGGGCACCGCACCTACTCGGTGGAGCCCATAGTCTACAGGTTCAGGTCTGACAGGCTCTACTACCCCATCAGGATATCATCGCTCGCCAGGGGGGAGACGACGATACAGCTCGTGCTCCTCACCAGGGAGCCGCTGGTGCTCGAGGACTTGGAGGCCGCAGGCTTCACTGTAGTCGTGGAGGCCAGGGTCCCGAGGAGCCTGGTTGAGGAGGCTGATGAGAGGCTGGCCTTCATGGACTGTGACGAGTACTGGGTGACTGTGGCCAGGTTCTCGGGCAGGATTGGGCCAGATGCGCGCGACCTGGAGGCGCGCACCGGCTTCTCGCTCAGGCGCATTGCCCCAAAGCTGGCGTTCACGGCCCCCATAGCCGTGGCGGCCTGTGCTGCGGCCCTGGCCCTGTGGAGGAGGGGGGCTAGGGGTAGGGGGCTCCCAGCCCCCGCGATGCTCCTCAGCGTAGCTGGCCTCGCGGCCGCAGTCCCGCCAGCC
>QMRZ01000127.1 GCA_003649495.1 Thermoprotei archaeon
ATATTATCTCACGTGAGGAAGTCGGGGGTTGAGCTGCAGCATGAGGCGGGCAGGGCCAGGGCAGAGGGGGCATTTAAGCGCTGACATACTATTGGATGCTAACGTGCTCCTCGAGGTCGAGCTAGCTGAGAAGCACGCGGAGGCCTGTAAGGCCTTGCTGAGGATTGTTGAGAGGGGCGAGCTGAGGGCCGTCATTATGGACTTCCACGTAGACACGATAGTAGTGGTCGTGGAGAGGTACGGGGCTGGGTGGGAGGAGACATCCCGCTTCCCAGCCTAGCTCCTCCTCTACAGGGGGCTAACCGTGTACTCCCCCGGGCTGGTGGGCAGGATTAAGGCCACGCGCTACACGAGGGAGTACGGGCTAGACTTCGATGACGCGCTGGTCGTCCAGGCAATGGAGGGACTCTCGATGGACGCCATAGTCTCGTACGACAGGTGCTTCGACGCCGTCGACTGGGTCGAGAGGGCGACTCCCGAGGAGCTCCTCTCCATGCACGGGGGCGGCGGGTAAGGAGTCGGGAGACGTTAGCTGGCGCTAACGCGGCCACTCTTATATACGGTCACTGCCTTAAAGGAGATGGTATGCGCAGGGGCAGGAGGCTCCAGGGAGTCGTGGTGGAAGTGGCTGAGACCCCCGAGCTAAGGGAGGATGAGGAGGGGGTTAGGTGGCGCAAGTGTATCTTCACCATAGAGCTGAGGGGCTTCGCGGGGAGGCCTGGCGGGGATCTGCCAGCCTGGCTCAAGGGGGCTAGAGTCAGGGTTGTGAGGTGGTGCTGCCTCGACTGGCACTACAGGACTGGTGTCAGGGCCACGCTGACGCGGGAGGAGACGGAGGCCGTGCTCGGGGGGGAGCTGGATCTCACGGGTGGGGGGCGTGAGGCCTGACTTCGAGAGGCTAGCCACCGTCCTATTCTTAGAGGGCGAGCCCGACCGAGTCCCGTTCTACGACCTCTTAGCAGACCCCGAGGTGGTTGAGGCGATAACCGGCGAGCACGTCAGGCCCTACGACGTGAAAGCGGCGGTAAGGGGGGATGAGGGGCAGTTGCGCGCGCTGAGGCACAGCGCCAGGGTCTACGTGAAGTTCTTCTACAAGCTAGGCTACGACTACGCGCACCTCCCCATACCATCCCCCTTCCCCAGGGATAACGTGATCATGGCGGATGACACGGCCCCCCTCCCCCGGCCCAAGAGGGCGTGGCAGGACGAGCACAGGGGCGTGATAGAGGACAGGGAGGACTTCCACGAGTACCCGTGGCCCGACCAGGCTGAGCTCCAGGACGAGTACATGCTCGTCTACAACGCCTGGAGGAGGGAGCTCCCAGAGGGCATGATGCTCATCCCCCTGACGCCGGGCGGCGTGCTCGAGAACGTGATGTGGCTCATGGGCACGGTCCCCTTCGCCAGAGCCCTCTACAGGGACCCCGGCCTCGTGAGGATGATGTTCGAGAAGGTCGGGAGGGTGATATCCTTCTACTGCAGCATCAGCGCCGAGTGCGACATGGTGGGCGCCATGACAGTCGGTGACGACATGGGCTACAAGAGCGGCCTCATGCTATCTCCCAGGCACCTCAGGGAACTCGTCTTCCCCTGGCACAGGAGGTGTGCCGACGCCGTCCACAGGCACGGGAAGCCATTCATCCTCCACAGCTGCGGGAACATCAGGCTCGTGATGGAGGACTTGATAGAGCGCGTGGGCATCGACGCGAAGCACTCCTTCGAGGACGAGTCCTACCCCGTCACAGAGTACAAGGAGCTCTACGGAGACAGGATAGCCATACTCGGCGGAGTCGACATGGACAAGCTATCCCGCATGCCTCCACGCCAGTTCGCCGAGTACGTGAGGGAGATAATCAGGAGGTGCGCGCCAGGCGGCGGCTACGCCCTAGGCTGCGGCAACAGCGTAGCCAACTACATCAAGCTAGAGAACTACCTCCTCATGCTCGAGATAGGGAGGAAGTACGGGAGGTACCCCAGAGCCACAGCCCCGGGAGACGGGTAACGGTGTGGGTTATTGAGTGGGATGAGCCGCGTGGGCCTCCAGCCCGGCCTCCCAGGCTTGAGCCAGTCTCGGAGGGACTGGAGGTCAGCTTGTCAGCAAACTCGAGGAGCTCGCTGAGAGCCGATAACTAGCCACTCGAGGGCCCTGTTGAAGAATTTGAGGCAGCTTGTGTCGGCCGTAGACGCGCTATGAGGCTGGCGGGAGGCGGGAATTAAGAAAAAATAAAATAACGTTTATGATAGCGAACCCCGACTCATAAGCGATGGAGGAACGCTTAACGCCCTACTCAGTCGGCCGCTCAATCTTCGAGCCGGGGACTAGGCCCTACATCTTCTACCTAGACTTGAGGCGTGAGGTTCTGGGGGCTGTGGGGATCCTGGAGCAGATAGCGAGGATCTTCGCGCGCCGCGGCGTCTCCGTGATGCAGCTAAAGGCCTCCATCCTGGAGCGCATCAGGGTAATCATCATAGCCGACCTCAGGGGCAAGGAGCAGCTAGCCGAGGAGATCGCGGCCCAGCTCAGGGAGGTGGACTACGTGATGGACGCCTGGTACGACCCCCCGATCGCCGATGGAACAGCCGTAGACAAGTACTCATTCCCCCTCACGTTCATGGAGGAGAGGGCCGTGATATTCAGGAGGCCCGTGTACGAGGGCTTGATAGCTGGTGGCTGGGAGAGGTTCGGCTCAGGCTACGGCCAGCTACTCTACATAGCAGGCTTCGACGCTGGCAGGAAGGCCTACGAGCGCTACCAGAGGATGATCAGGGATAGGGCCACGCAGATAGAGTATGCCACAGCCCTATTCCAGATGCTCGGCTTCGGGAGGCTCTACATAGTTAGGCTCGACGATGAGAAGATGGAGGCAGTAGTCAGGGTCTACGACAGCTTTGAGTGCGAGCTATTCAGGGGCGCTGGAGAAATACGTGGAAACTTCATCAGGGGTTTAATAGCAGGCTGGCTAGCGGCGAGGTGGGGAGTCGAGGAACTCGAGAAAATAACAGCCAGAGAAGAGAAGTGTATGGCCAAGGGAGATCCATACTGCCAGTTCAGGATATGGGCACAGCGCTGAGCCCGAGGCGAGAGACGAGCGTGAGAGAGCACAAAGAGAGTGCTCAGGTCCGCCGGGCGACCACCGTGGATGAGTAAGCGGTAGCCCCTCAAGCTCCCGGAGCCCACGCGGCATCTAGGGGGAGCGGGCGAGGTAGCCTATAATGCCGCTCCCACCTCCACCGACAGCCCCCCGCCCGGCTGAGCGATGTAGCGGGCCGTGGAGAGCCAGCCCTCAGGGCTCGAATCGAGTACAAGCAAGCCCGCCAGCTCCTCCCAGCTGCCTACGTGAACCCTTATATTCGTGTGGAGAGTGTAGGGCCGTGGCCGGAGGGCGCTTTCTCGTGGCGTACTTCAGCTGGTCCGGCAATACCCGTAGGCTCGCCCACTTGATCCATGAGGAAGTCGGGGGAGATGTATTCGAGATACAGCCCGCAGTGCCGTACCCGGACTCCTACAGCGAAGTCCTGGAGCAGGCTAGGAGGGAGATACGATCGGGGTACAAGCCTCCCCTAAGGGAGGTGAGAGACGTCAGCCCCTACACTGTGATATTCATCGGATCGCCCAACTGGTGGAGCACGATAGCGCCGCCAGTCGCGGCATTCCTAGCCGGGCAGGACTTCTCGGGGAAGGCTCTAGCCCCATTCTGCACCCACGGCGGGGGCGGGCTGGGGCGGATGGTGGAGGATATCGCGAGGCTGTGCCCCAGAGCGGCCATCCTCGAGCCACTATCGGTTTACGAGGGCGACCTACGCGACCTACAGGCCATCCGCGCTAAGGCAGCGGCGTGGCTGCACAGGATAGGCGTCAAGTGAGGCATCACCCCCGAAGTTGATGCGTACACCATCTAAGCCCGCCTGGATTTCCCCGGCTCATCAAGCCAGCCTAGAGCCGGAGCTCTCAATGAACACGCATTAGAGCTGGAGCACGAGCTGGCGAGCACAGGGGCGGCCTTCCACGAGCGGTGGGGAGTCCGTCTACACGGTAGGCTGAAGCTGGGCGTTGGGAGGGTCAGCAAAGACCAATCCGGCCATGGAGGCCCTCGACGTGCCTCATCACTCCATCCACAAGCTGGGGTGCCCCCTATTGAGGATTGCTCACCTTATTAATACCCGCTCCCCTAGGCTGCCTGGGATGGAGTCCCTAGCCATATGGTTCAGGTCTCCGGCCAGGGAGTGGCTTGAGGCGCTGCCTATAGGCAATGGCCTGCTGGGCGCGATGGTCTTCGGCGGCGTTGACGTGGAGAGGGTGCAGGTGAACGAGAAGACCCTGTGGAGCGGTTGCCCCCTCGAGCTTGAGAGCCCGGATGCCTGGAGATACGTCGAGGAGGCCAGGAGGCTGATCTTCGAGGGCAGGTACTGTGAGGCCGAGGAGCTCGTGAGGAGGAGGGTGATGGTGAGGCCCCCTCGGGGCAGCGGCGACACTAGCCACAGCTACCAGATGCTGTGTGACGTGTTCCTGGAGCTGGGCGAGCCCGGCCGGGTCAGCTGGTACAGGAGGGTCCTCGACCTGAGGGAGGCGGTGGTGAGGGTAGAGTACGAGGGGGGAGGGAGTCTCCACAGGCGCGAGGCCTTCGCGAGCCTCGCCGACAAGGTGCTGGTGCTGCGCCTCGCCTCGAGCAGGCCTGATGGCCTCTCCTTCACGGTGAGGATCGAGAGGAGGGGCTCCAGGGTGGCGGCGGGGGAT
>QMRZ01000128.1 GCA_003649495.1 Thermoprotei archaeon
AGATGATGACGGTCTCCTACACCTTCCCCCTCCTAATGGCCGTCATGTTCCTCGTCATGGCTAAGGGGATGCAGCCGAGGACGCCCATAGGGGAGTACAGGCAGTACAAGCTCGCGGCCCCCGCCCACGCCCTCCTCCTACTGGCGCCCGTCCTGCTGCAGGCCCTGGCCTGGCTGGGCTGGGCGTCCATGCCGATCGCGGTGTCGATAAGCCTGATGATCGCCTCCGCCGCCGCCTCCATTGGGGACATCAGGTGGTCAAGGTTCCACGCGTCGGTGAGGAAGGGGTTCAGGGAATTCATAAATGAGATGAGGGAGATGAGGCGCACCGGCATCGCGCCAGAGAAGGCGCTGGAGGAGCTGTCAGCGAGGAGCTACGGGGCCTTCACCAAGTACGTGCGGGACCTGAACAACGCTATCAAGCACAACAGGCCCCTGCGCGAGTACATGGACGAGATGGCGGGGGAGGTGAGGGACTGGCTCGTGATACCCCTGATGTACGTGCTGGTCAGCACGCTGGAGGTGGGGGGCATGACGCCGGAGGTGCTGGACAGGTACGCGAACTACGTGGACTCGCTCTTCCTGGTTGAGGAGGAGAAGAGGGCTAGGATGAAGGTGCTCCGAGTCCTGCCCTTCATCACCGCGGTGATACAGTTCTTCACGGTGTACGCGATAATGTTCATCTTCGACTCGCTTGTAGTCGGGATGGGCAGGCCCTCAATCCTGGAGTCCAGCGGCCCCCTGATCTTCACGCTAATGGCAGTGACCAACTACGTCTACGGGCTGGTTGCGGGCCTCCTGAGCGAGGAGAGATTGAGCGCGGGCTTCAAGTACAGCGCCGCCCTCATGGCCGTGACCCTCGTGATGCTGCTCCTGGGCGAGCAGCTGGTGGGCGCCCTCTTCAGGGCTGTTGGAGGCTCCCCAGCTATGGGTGGTTGACGTGGTACCGCAGGCCGTGACCACATCCATCTTGACGGTCCTCGTGGTGCTCGTGTTCTACTACGCGATGACCACGGTGGAGAGCCAGCTCCAGTACAGCGAGTTCACGTCGGCGGCCTACTCCCTCCAGGTGCTCTCGAACTTCGATGATGGCGCCTTCAGGCTGGGGGACTCGAACTACGTGGTCCTGACCCTCCAGAGGGGGAGGATAGATGTGGGCAACTTCACCGCCCCCCTCAGGGTCTACGTGGGGGGCAAGCTCGTCTACGAGGCCACCTACGCGACGGTGGTGCCGGAGTACGTGGGGGGCTGGCTCGTCTCTACGCCGACGATATGGTACAGGGGCGATGCACACAACTTGACGACGAGCTCGATAGTGCTGACGCTGCACGCCGAGCAGCGCGGCGGCGCGAGGATAGTGCTGAGGCCCAGGGTCCGCGTGCTGCCCCTCGGCGTCTACAGGGGGAGGATAGCGCAGGGCAGGGAGTACAGGGAGTACATAGTCGCGGTCTACGTGCCCCGGCTCGTGCTGGGGGAGTGCGGGGGCGGCAGCCCGTACCACCTGGTGCTCACGACCGAGGCGGTCAACGTCACCACGCTGAGGGAGGACGCTGGGAATGTGATGGTGGAGCTGGGGGGTGAGAGCCTGACGCTGCCTGTGCCCCCCGACGTGGACTGGGTGGCCCTCGCCATAGTGGAGTCCACGGTGAGGTTTGAGGTACGAGGTGTGTGAGCCGGGAGACCCGGCTGCTCAACCTAGCGATTGGTTATGAGGGCTGGTCCTCCTCCACGAGCCCATGAACTCCTCCACTGAAATGGTCTTCACTCCCGCGCTGCTCGCCTTCTCCCCCAGCTCTTGATCCTCGGTAACGAGGGTTAGCCCCGCCCTGCTAGCAGCATATGCATAGGCTGCGTCGTAGAACGTCAAGTTGAGCTCTATCGCCAACTCCTCAATTCCCTCCACGTTAAACACCTTAATCTCCCTAGCTCTCTCCAGGATCTTGGACCATGCCCTAGCCACCTCACGCCACTCTCTTATCAGCCCCCTCCTCGCCTCCACCCATATGGCGTTCCCGACTTCATACTTCGTCAGATCTAGTATAGCGGCTTTCCGAAGGGCGTCGTAGAGGTCAGACCCCAGTCTCTTAAGCAGGGGGTATAGGGCTGAGGCGTCGAGGAGGTACCTCACCTCCTCCGCCGCCACTCCTTCACCACCTCAACGAACTCCTCCTCACTCACCCTCCTCATCCCCTCCAGCACTTTCCTGACGGCTTCCTCGAACTCCAGCCTCTTCCTACGCTCTATCTCCTCCACTAAGGCCCTCTCGAATACTTCCCGGAAGTTTATACCTAGTCTCTCCGCCTCCTCCTTCAGTTCCCTCCTAATTCTGACGCTCACCACGACGGACATGCTCGTATACAGTTTACCGTATACTCTAAGAAGTTTACGCCCGGCCCGGCGCCTCCGTACAGCAGTTAATTGTTTTGAAAGGTTTTTAAGCAGGCCTCGGGGGGCTTCTGGAGATGAGTGAGGCGTACAGGCACGTCGTCTCCATATCGGTGTTCGCCGGAGTGCTGCTGGCCCTCGGAGTGCTGACATTCATACTGCTGATCTACGCGGACTCGGCTGCCGCCCAGAGGGTAGCTGAGATGGCGGGGGATAGGCTGCTGGAGCTCATAGTCTACGGCGCGGCTGAGCGCTGCGTGTTGAGGGTCTCGCTGAGCGACATAGCATCGAGGCCCTTCGAGGTCTACGCGGTTAACGCGACGCACCTGAGGGTGGAGGTGCCGCTCAAGCTCTTCCCCTGGCTCAAGGCGGAGGAGTGGGTTGAGCTGCCAGGGGGGGTGGAGTTCAGCTACAGGGGCCTCCTACCCCCCAGCTTCTACCTCCGCTTCAGGGAGTCCCAGGGAGCCGTGGTCGTCGAGGCGAGAGCGTGATAGAGTGGATGGCTGAAGTCGGGGCGGCGACCGCCCTGATCCTCCTGATAGCCTCGGTCTACGCGTACCACATCCAGTCAACCTCGCTGCTAGTGGTTGAGACTAGGCATGAGGTGGTGCGCTTCATAGGAGAGGCCGGGCTAGTGGCGACTGAGATGACCCCAGGGGAGCTGGCTAAAGTAGTCAGGGTCTGGAGGCAGGAGTACTCCCAGGCCATAGACCTCTGGGTGCAGCCAGCCCTGAACATAAGCTTCGCCGAGACGGTGGGCGCATTGAAGGTCTGCGCCCTATCCTGGTCCGGCACTCCGCTGCCAGCGAACGTGACGATGACTAGGGTGAGGCTCGGCCAGGCGGAGCCCAGCAAGGATGCCTGGAGCTTCTCGATAGGGCAGAGGGAGGTCGGCTGCACCGCTGTGGCGCTGCAGCCCGTGACGGACAGCGGCCTCTACTTCATAGTCGTGGACACCTACGGGCTGAAGACCTTCCGCGTCATACCGGTGAACCTGGAGGTCAGGGACAACTACGACCCCGAGAGCGAGGTGCTCTACAACTCCTCAAGCGTGCGGCAGGTCTACGCGCTTATCGCGCCCGGCAACCTAGTGCCAGCGCCCATCGAGCCCGCTGAGGGGGGCGTCAGGGTGCACGCGGAGCCCGGCACAGTGGCCCTGATAGTGTACGAGGAGGAGGGCGTGTACATGGCCTGGAGGATACCGCTCAGGGAGGGGGATGGATTCAGGGGAGACTTGAACAAGTACGTGGTGGTGGAGGGCTACGCGCTGCTCGTCTCGGTGGGTGCTGGGGGATGAGGGCGCTTGAGCTGGCCCTGATGGTGGTGGTCGTGGCCCTGCTCTACGCCACGCTCTCCGCAGTATCGGTGATGCCCAAGCTCTCGCTCAGGAACGACTACTTCCTCCTCCGGGAGGAGGCCCGCTCGGTTGCCGCCATATTGGCGGAGTCGAGGGCCCTGCCCAAGCTGAGGGACCCCGAGCTCCTGCGCACCGTGGTCGGGGCCCTAGCCCCCCCGAACAGGGAGTTCAGGGTTGAGGTTGTGGACGTGGTGCGGAACTGGACGCTCACTGTGGAGACGCCGAACTTCGGGGACTGCACGCTGGCCGCCACCGGGGTCGCCATGTACAGCGACCCGAGGAGCAGCTCGATATACGTGGTCAGGGTGACGCTGGGGAGGATAACGGGTGGCTAGCTTGCGCGGGCAGCTGTCGCTCCTGGCGCTGACGCTGATAGCCCTGCTCCTGATAAGCCTGGTCGCGGTAGTGCTCCACCACTTCTACGAGGTCCACAACATCGGCAGCGTGGAGGTGAGGGTGATGGCGATGGCGGAGGCGGTGGAGTCGATAAAGTCCGACCTCAGGAGGATTCTCGCCACCATAGTCTCGAACGCGTCGCGCGCCTACGCCTACACCGAGTTCCACAACCTCACAGTCTTCAGGATCAGGGCCCTCAGGCTCCTGAGGAGGTGGGCTGAGGTCGTTGCAGTCGAGTACGGCGCGGCTGTGCAGCTGAGGGCGCCGGAGCACCTCTTCGCGCTTAGCGGGGGGGAGTACGTGGTGCCCGAGGGCTTCATCTTCAAGCTGTACTGGTACGGGCCATCGGCCTTCACGGGGGGGTACCTGGAGGCCAACATCTCCATCCCACACCTCGGCGTCTACAACGCGACGGCGAGGGCCGAGGTGTACCTCTACGCCTCGATACTGAACGCCACGTCGGGTGGGGGGCGCACCAGGATTTGGCTCCAGATGCTCAGCGACATGGGGCCCGTGAGCAACATGACTCCAGTCTACATCAGGGTGCTCTACCCGGACTTCTCTGAGTACGGGTACTGGCGGGA
>QMRZ01000129.1 GCA_003649495.1 Thermoprotei archaeon
GACTGCGCTATTCTGGTCGCTGGGATCACGCGCGCTCAACCTAGCTCGCAGCGTCGAGGAGAGGCTGGGCGTACCCAGCTACTACAGGGGGTGGCGCAACCTCGAAGAATTAGTGAAAAGCTTTGAGCACCCGAGCCTGCTGCTAGCCGTAACCCTCTGCACAGCCAGGAGGAGAATCTGGGGAACTTGGAGCGACTTAAGCCGAGCGATAGCCGGATTAGTCGAGGAAGCCGGGGGAGCCCAAATGCTCGAACTCCAGCTGAGAGTCACACTATTCCTAGACAAAGGATGCCTACTCGCCAGCCCACCACAACCACCACTCCACTCGCCGACAACACCCAGATGGATAAGCGTGCACTCACCTTCGAATTCCCGTGAAGGATTAGAATAGCGTCGTTGCTTAGAGATACCACTATGGGGGTCTATCTGTCCAGTACTACTTGTTAGCTAGCTGTTGAGCGTGCTCCAGCGCTCTGCTCACAACCTCGTATACATCCCTTAACTCTCCCGTGGCGGTAGCCACCAGCATCTTCAGCTTGACGCCCCCCTCCTTCAACACTTCTTCCAGGGCTCTACGCAGCTTGAGTAGCTGGAGCGCGTGTAGGAGGGCTGACTGAGGCCTCACAACTACCCATACCTCACTCACACTACAACCCGGGTGCTCGACGTACTTCATCGCGGAATCCCTTATTGAGAGTATTGGGGCGGGTCCAGCTCCTGATAGAGTCTCAACTTCAACTGCTAACCCCCTACTCTTCACGTAGACGTCTGCAACCACCCTCCCCCCGCACAACCCGGCATCACTTTCGATATTGTCCAGCCTGACCCCCTCCCTCTCAACGAGATTCCTGATGGCCAGCACCTTTAAGGCTAGGTGATCCTCACTCTCGCCCCCAGCACTATGCCTCCTAACCTTTAGCAGGTACTCGCTGTAGCCAAGCTCCCGGTCCAGCATGTCCCTATAGGCCCTCTCAGCCCCTACAGCAGCTAGCGATAGGGACGCGGCATTTGCGGCATGGCTCTGCGCCGCATCTTAGCCGAGGTCCTGTCAGACTATGTGGAGAAGGGCTACCTGACAGTCCCCGATGCTCTCGAGGTGGCTGAGAGAGTCCTGTGGAGGAACGCGAGGGAGGTGCTGGGCATCTAGGCGCGCGGCGGGCCCAGGGAGTACTTTCAGTGATATTTCACTGATGCCTTTTTGAGCCCTGGCTCGGGCTGAGCATAGGGAGGCGCGTGGCCCAGGAGCTGGGGAGCAGAGTGCTCGAAGTGGTTGAGGAGGTCATAGGGCTCGCAGAGGAGCGCGTCAAGGGCCTGATGAAGCCCATATCCGGGGGGCAGATGGAGCACGTGGGCTTCGTCGACGGCAGCTACGCCCTGGAGGAGAGGAGGGGGGTCTGCGTGCTGGCTCTCTCTGCAGCTGCCGTGGTGGTGAGCGGGGGTAGGCTGGAGGGAGTCATGGCGGGGAGCCGGAGGCCCCTAATCACGTTGATGGCCCCCAAGACCTACGCCGAGTCACGCGCTAGCCTGCTCATGTCGATCTTCGAGATGGTCGCGGCACAGAGCCTAGTGGGCAGGGGCGTGGAGGCGGTCTTCATGGACGGCAGCTACGTGTCGGAGATGATGGCGCCCTTCGGCTACGCGAGAGATGCCTACGAGCGGCTCACAGCCTCGGGCGGCGAGCTTAACTGGGAGCTCGTAGAGGAGGCGGGGGAGCGCGCTGCCAGGGGCTTTGAAGAGATGATCGTGAGTGGGGGTGAGCCCCGCGGTGTGATGGCGGGTTTACTAAGGGCGGTTATGGAGGAGGCCGACGCGCTGTACAGGGAGCTCAGCGCCCAATACTTCGATAGGAGGTGGAGGAAGGAGGCGCTGGACTTCGCGGTGGTCTACGTGGAGATGACGGCGTACCTGACAGCACTCAAGGCCCTCCTCGAGGCGGCTGAGCGAGGGGGAGTGGGGGTATTCTGGGTCGCTAAGGACGCTGAGAGCAGGTACGTGGTGGAGCGGGAGGGGGTTGTGGGATGGCTCAACGACCTAACGCTACTCGACTACGCGTGGAGGGAGGGCGAGAACGTGTACACGGCCCTAGAGGGCGTCAGGTTTGGGAGGCCGAGGTGGCGCGTAGCGTGGGAGGAGCTCCTCAGCGAGGTTTACGAGAGGTGGGGGGATTACAGCGTGGTCTACTTCAAGCTAGTGAGGCGGGGGGCGGTGATGCAGATGACCTACCCGAGCCGGGTAGCCCGGGGCAGGCTCCTCGACGCGCTCCAGACATTATCGATGCTGTCGGATCAGCACGGGTACCCCAGGCCTCTGAGCTATGTGCACCACATCGCTGTCCTAGACCCAGGCCTCCCCAGGATAGTAGCAGATGAGCTGTACAGGAGGGCTAGGAGCCCCCTCCTGAGGTCCATGCTTGCCCCCTCGGGGAGGGTGATGCTGGGCTTGAGGTGATGATATGGCTGTGGAGGTAGGCAGGGTAGTGGCGGTTTATGGCAGGAGCCTCGTCAGGTTCGCCGCGCTAGAGGACAAGATGAGGCTTGTCTCCAAGCCGGGCGTGTACGTCAAGATGGAGTGTGAGGGGGGCTCGTGGATCTACGCGATGGTGGTTGGCTTCAACCTCCTCGACGAGCTCTACAGGAGGAGCAGGATAGTGGAGGAGCTAGAGGGCTACGGCGATCTGAGGCCGGCGCGCAACGAGCTTGTGGCGACTATAGTGGGGTGCGGGGATGGGAGGAGTATAAGGCGCGGGGTGCCGGAGCTGCCCAGGCCCGGCCAGAAGGTCTACGCCGCCTCGAGCGAGGAGCTGGCGAGGATAATGGGCTCGGGGGATATAGAGCTCGGAGTGCTCAGCTTCAACAGGGAGGTTCCCTTCACCCTCTCCCTCAACATGCTGTGCTCTCGGCACTTCGCGGTCCTGGCCATGACGGGGGCCGGCAAGTCTAATGCAGTGGCAGTGATCCTCGCCTCGATACTCGAGAAGTATCCATACTCCAGGATGATATTGATAGATACTCACAACGAGTACGTGCCCCTCGCTAGGAAGTACAGCAGTGTGAGGGTGTTGACCCCGGCTGGCAAGATAGCGCGACTCGTCGAGGCACGGTATGGGATAGCCCCCCAGCAGCTGGAGGTGCCCCTCTGGACGCTGGGGCTCGAGGAGGTGGCTGGCATGCTGCGGCTCGACCCCTCGAGGGCCACTAAGCAGCTCATGTACCTTAGGAGCGCGCTGCAGGAGGTTAGGAGGGCCAGGTACCCGCTGGCTAGTGCTGATGACCCGATCTACTACAGGGCGGAGGAGCTGAGGGAGGCTATCGAGAGGCAGGGGAGGGGCAGCAGGTACAGTGATAGGTCGCTCGACGACCTGCTCCTTAAGCTAGACGCGCTCCTCGAGAACTCGGACCTCAGGTACGTGACCAGGCCCTCACGCAGCGACGAGCTCTACGAGTCGTGTGAGAGGCCTGAGCCCTACAGGAGCGTGGCGGTCTACACCGAGGTCTACGGGTCGCTGCTCAGGCCGGGGCTCAGCATAGTGGCGCTGGGCGGGCTCCCAGGGGATGCGCAGGCCTCGACAGCAGCCACGATCCTCAAGTCAGTGTGGAGGCTCGTCACCGCTGGCGTGCTGGCAGGCTCCCCGATACCCACGCTCATCATAGTCGAGGAGGCTCACAACTACGCGCCACAGGGGAGGTGGAGCCCCGCTAGGGAGATCCTGGAGAGGATAGCTAAGGAGGGGAGGAAGTTCGGCATAGGGCTGGGAGTTGTCAGCCAGAGGCCCCGCGAGCTCTCCCAGACACTCCTAGCGCAGTGCGGGACCCTGATAGCCCTCAGGACCACCAACCCGAGGGATCAGGAGTACATCCTCAGCAGCATGGAGGACATAATGAGGGAGATGGTCGAGGGGCTGTCAGGCCTAAGCACGGGCGAGGCCCTCATCTCCGGCCCAGCCGCCGCGATGCCAGCCATAGTCAAGGTCCACGAGTTCTACACTAAGTACGGTGTGGCGCTGGGCGGGAAGGATGTCAACTGGACGGAGGACTGGAGCAAGCCGCCGCGCCCGGTAGACCTCACGCCATACCTGGTCAGCGAGGTAGAGGAGGAGCAGCGGGGCGAGACCCGGGACGTGGGGGCCACGATCGAGAGGTTCCTGCACTAAGGAGGCGCCTAGGGCAGCGCCCCTAGCAGCTAGGCGCGGAGCGAGACACGCTGGTTCTCCAGCACTACCTCTATGTGCCGCTTCTCAGCCGCTCTCGGCAGGGTGAAGACTGCCTCTCTCTCCCTACCTGGCTCCACCTCGAGGGGGTAGGCGTCCACGGTGATTCCATCCACCCTCAGCTCCACCCTGGCGGTGTCTGTCACCTCTCCCACGTTCCTCACTCTGGCCATGATGTGCAGTGCGTCGTCGCGCCTACTCACTCTAGCCTCGACGAGCTGGAATGACGCTGTGAACCTCCTCTCCACGCTGAACCTCCCCCTGAGCCGTATGTCCTCGGAGGAGGAGCCCACCATCACCTCAAACTCGCCCGGCTCCACGACCCGCTTCATGCCCTCATCGTAGAAGGCCAGGTCATCTGGCTCCAGCGTGAACTCGAGCGTCCTAGACTCCCCTGGCTTTAGGGTAACCCTCTTAAAC
>QMRZ01000130.1 GCA_003649495.1 Thermoprotei archaeon
ATCAAGTCCAATAACTCTGGAACCACCTTGCTACCGTGGTGGAAGAGCATCAACACGCTAGCAAGGTCCCTGGCCTTGGCGTACTCCAGCTTACTCAGTATGACATCAATAGTCTCCAGCGCCTCAGCATTATTACGATACTTCCTCTCAAGCTCTAATAGCCTCGATATAGTCACCGCCTTCCACTCCCTAAAGCTCCTCATCCCCCTCACCCTCCCTCCTAGGCAACAAAATCCAAAAACCGCCTCCATCCTCCACCACAGCCTCAGCGTTGCAAGGCACTCCGAACCTCTTGCTCCTGTAGATCCAATAGAAATGTGGGCACGTAGAGACAGGCTTCCCTATCGCCGCTGGACTAGCGTTCCATTCCTTTGCTAATACCTTGCCACATTGTTCACATATTAGCTCACATAATTCGGTGCCATGCTCTGTATAACCCCGATAAATCCACCTAGCGCCTCTCACCTCTCAATCACCTCCACCTTAAGTCCCTTCTCCTCAGCCATTCTCAAAATTTTATCAACAACTTCTTTCACTTTCGGGGGAGTTAGTGGCTGGGCAATCCATGCTCTATTTCCCATGAAATACTTGAAACCCATCTCTCTCAGTAACTCGCGTAGTGGAGCTGTGTATCCTCTTACCATAACTGCTCGCTTTGAAAACACTACCGTCACACGAGGCTCTGGAGTTTCGGGAATTCTAGCAAGCACAAACCTCTCATTCACTCCTCCTCACCCCTCTTCAACAGCTTCCTTATCCTCCTAGCCACGTATTTCAGGCGCGCTCTCTCCTCAGGCGTTAATTCCCTCTCAACCCACTTATTCTGCTCCTCATCGTAATAACGCACCTTGTTGACTTTCAGCGCATACTCAACCTCCCCCAGCTGCACGTATAGCCTAAACGTGTACTCATGAGTTGCTCCACCTATCCCAAAGCACCTCACAAAAGCATTAAAGTCCGGCAGATAAAATATCCATGAAGGCCATTTCTTCTCAGCTCTGCGCTGGGGGGTAACCCCGCAACCCCCAGCCACTTCCGCCCCCCCAGCGGGGGCGGGCGGGGTTTTTGCGTTCACCTGACCGGGGGCCCTCATCCTCACCCCCGATCCATACACCCAATCCCATCCTTATAAACTTTCCCCCATACACCGAAACTAACCACAGCACATAATAATACATTATATAATATAATAGGGAAGAATACACGCAAGACAACTCCGCATGCAAGCACGCCATGCCCCAATCGACACAGATTTAAGCTAGCTCCAATCCAGACGCTATGTGGGGGCCTTGAAAGAGATTGAAGCTAGCTCCCAGCCTTGCAAGCAGAGGCTGGTGAGGTTACTGGCTAGGATATACCTCAGGTCTAGGTTGTGGGAGAGGGTGAGGGGGAGGAGCCCGCTAGACGTGTTCCAGCACCGCGTACTGGCATCATCCTACGCGCCGAGCATCTCGGAGTTTATTGAGCAACTATGCAGGAAGCTGGGCGTGCAGTCGCTGGAGCTGGAGCCTGGAGAGGTGGAGGAGCTGGAGGAGTGTGGCGCGCTACAGCTACTGCGCAAGGAGTCCATCGTGCTAGTCGCTGAGATGTACAACTACGTGAGGTCCAGCAGGGGTGGGCGGTCATGAGGCTAGACATCGTGGAACTCTGGCTCCAGCTCACGAGCCCCCTCTTCCACGGCGGGGATGAGAAGACTGGCACGGAGCACATGTTCAGGAGGATAAAGTACGTGGTCGGCGACGAGATCATCCACGTGCCCTACGTGAGCGGTAACGAGGTCAGGGGGAAGATGCGTCGCCTGGCGTTCTGGGATCTATTCAAGCGACTCGGCATAGATGACCCCTCCACGAAGCTGAGGCACACGCTACTGTCAGGTGGCGTCTTGGAGCGAGCGCCGAGCGGGGAGGCCATCGTGGATGTGGAGTTCAAGCGCAAGCTAAGGCGCGTGCCCCTAATCTCCCTCTTCGGCTGTAGCGTCAAGAACATAGTCGTGGAGGGGAAGTTACAGGTGTCTCATTGCCTGCCCCTCTGTAGCGAGCTTAAGGAGTACTTGCCCGCAGTAGAGGCCGAGTGGTACGGTAGGGCCGTGAAGCGCAGCTTCTACGACTACCTGGACTGGACATTCCACACGAGACGTGGAGAGGAGCCAAGGGGGCGGGAGGATGAGCAGGCCGTACAGATGCTGTACAGGTTCGAGATCCTAATTCCTGGCACGATAATGTACGTGAGGTTTGGCTTGCTGGACTGTAGTGAGCTTGAGCGCTCAGCCTTTAGCCACGTCCTGAAGCTGTTCGTGGAGAGCGGGACGCTCGGTGGCCGTAGCTCCGTGGGGTATGGTAGCTTCAAGGTCATTGCCCAGCGGGGGGAGTTGCCGAGCCCCGCCACCTACTTGGAGTGGCTGGAGGAGAATAGTGAGGAGGTGCTGGGGATACTGCATGAGATCGAGGAGTGATGTCTATAGGGCGCGCATATACCTGATGACGCCCCTCATCACGACTATAGGATTCACGATGTTCGATGGACTCCTAGCGCATCTAGAGGCTAGGAGGCAACTCGGCGATGACTTCTATAACTTGCCCACGAACAAGCTAGCAGACCTAGAGCTAGACCTCCCGCTGAGGAAGCTCGGCTCCGGGAGAGACTGGTTCTACGCTACGAGCGCTAGCATCATGCCTGGTGGCGCGGTGGGCGTGACGCGCGTGAGGAAGAGACCTGTCGTGGATGGCCCCGATAGGCGCAGAGTCCACCTGGGGAAGGGCAGATATAAGGCCTACGACATCCCATTCCTCTACCGCTCTGCCAGGTATGTAGACTTCCTCTTCGAGGGAGATGCCGAAGAGGTGGAACACCTCCTCGCCCACCTCTTCGCGCTAGGGAAGAAGAGGGCTGAGGGCTTCGGCACGGTGAGGGGCGTCAGCGTAGAGCCTGTGGAGCTTGCATCAGCTATACAGCTACCGGATGGCAGGGTCACAAGGCCGATACCCGCCCGCTACGTGGACATCAGCCGCACGGGAGAGCTGTATGGATGCGCGCGACTCCAGCCGCTGAGGTTCAGGCCCCCGTACTGGGCTAAGCGGGGCGTCACGCTGTGTACTGTGCCAGGCGAGAGGTATGTGCTCAATATTTAGGCAACTCATGGCTTTAGGCATCAAGGTCTACGCGCCTAGGCGCCTGGCCCGCGAATACGGCAGGTATGTCCTGAGGCCACGGGAGCGACAGTTACCCCTACCTTGCCTCGTGGAGAACATGGCCTTCAAGATGGGCAGATCCATTCACCCAAGCGCGCTCGTGGAGTGGCTGGAGACGCTTGACCGCGGGCGCGTGGAGTTGATCGTGGCGCCAGACGCGCTCCGCGAGCCAGGGGAGACGCTACGGCTACACAGGATCTTCCTGGAGTGCGCCAGGGAGTGGATGGTGGAGAGGGCGCTCGCCGTGGTACAGGAGTTTAACCTATCCCGCGTCATGGATTACGTGGGGGAATTAATAGACATGGGCTTCACCAGAGTAGCCATACCAAGCGATAACCTGAGCGCGCTCAAGCTGATCCCAAAGCTGAGGGACACGTTCGAGTGGGTACACGTGCTCGGGGCGCAGAACATAGTTGAAGAGGTGATGCTAGCTGACAGTATCGACTTCTACTGTTAAGCCACTCACACACCTGGTGCGTCCCCGACAGCTCGGGCGGGAGAGGGGCGTGTGTGCCTTCTGCCAGCACTACACAGAGCACGGCCACAGGCTAAAGTTACCAGAGTCCTTCACCGACTACCCCTACCTCCAATCTGGCGACGTGATATGCGAGTACTGTTACGCCTTCCTCAAGGATCCGCGCTACAGGCGACGCTCATGGCTCATAGAGGCGGGGCGAGTGACCTTCCTCTCCCGGCGCGAGGCGGTGGAGTCTATACTGGCCGAGCACGAGCCCCCCTTCGCGATATACGTGGCCACGAGGGGGAAGAGGCACGGCTGGATACCGATGATCTACGCCGGGGTCAACTGGTCAGCAGGCGAGACGGTGAACGTGGGGCTGGAGGGGTATGGCGTCTTGCGCGTGGAGAGGCGAAACATACGCGTAATCCTGTCGTGGGCTGAACTACTAAAGAAGAGGAGGGTGCCACTCTCGGCAATCACCAACCCCTCACCACGGCACATCGCCACCCTAGGCACACAACTCTGGAGGAGACTACAATTAACCAAGGATTGGCCTGAATGGCTACTCCTCATCGCTTGACAACTACAGGCCAACACAATACATATCACCGGAGTGATCCCGCTATCCGTTAAACTCTATAAAATATAATGAATACGGGGATCAGCGATGAAGTGGTAGGCCATCAAGGCCACCGTGCCACCCTCATCATCCCCCACGCTAAGTGACATAACTTATAAAATATAATGTTACGTATCACCATAGAGGTGCTAGAGGATGGGGAGTGTGGAGACTGTCTTCTGGCGTCTCCTGTTAGAGGATAGGGGGGATCTAGTGGCTGTAGCGATAAATGCAGCCATAGAGGGAATCATAAGCATCGAGGAGCTGGAGAAGATGGGGTTCCCCCAAGACTTAGTGGGGCTCGTGGAGGCTAAAATCATGGCACGAGAGCTAGCTAAAAAGAAAGTCTTTAGCTACA
>QMRZ01000131.1 GCA_003649495.1 Thermoprotei archaeon
AAGGTGAGGGTCAGGTACACGCCCGTGTACTTCATGACGGTGCCCAGCAATAAGGGCCCTACACAGCTAATGGTCATATACGGGGGTAGCCTATACGGCAAAAACAAGTGGAGAATCCAGGGCAACCAGATAATAATGGAGGGCTATGACATGTACGGAGCTGATGTTATTCTGCCAACGGACTGGACTAAGGTTAAGCTTAGTATAAAGGGCTATGTAGGCTATCTTTCATGTTCTGTGGGATTCAAGATGAACTCCTTAACTGAGGGCTACTCCCTCACTTATCTTGCCACATATCTCTACTCTATTAATGATGCTAGAATTGAGGTACGAGCTGAAATTGAGATTCGCCGCACACCTCTAAACATGAAGCTTCAAGTGTTATGGGCGGAGGATTTAGAGAAACTAGACTGGAATACCTATGTCGGCACTTTAAGAAGTTATGAAGAGCCTGAACCCTGGGAGCTTCTGCTAGGTCGTGTCTTGGGAATTGGGGCTAAAGTCCCTCCCGGAATGTTAATAGTTCAGTTAAAAGAACTCGTAAGGAAATAGTATTTATGAAATTGTTTTAGGTAGCTCTCTGAAATGTGCGGCGAAGAGAGGAGGTGCAGGTTAGCACTCTCTCTGAGCGCTCTGCTATTTATAAGCGCCTTAGCGACACTCACCCTAGCCGCAGACTACAGGAAGTTCGTAAGCTCAATTAAAGAGTGGGATAGCACCGGAGGTAAGCCCTCTGGTATTGATCAGTGGAATACTGGCGATGCTTCTCCCTCTTCTAGTGGTGTTTATGGGCCTAAGCCGTTGGGTTATGGCGGGAGGGTTGTTCTGGCTGCTGGGCCTGCTGCTGGGTGCAGCGGGATTTATAGTGGCCAGCTGAGTCCGCTGGGCACTGTTGATGTTAGGAGCGCTTCCTGGGATGTTAAGGTGAAGGTCCTCTTCATCGATACTAGCACTGGGCTGGGCGCGTGGAAGACTGTTAAGACCTGGAAGGGTTCGAGCAGCACTAGTAGCCCTGTCGTGTTTAAGGCTGTGAAGGAGGTGGCTCTCTACGACTTCAGGACTGCGAGCTACACGGCCCCCTCCTCGGGTGACTATCCGGCTAAGGTGAAGGTGGAGTACAGCCTGAGCGCTAATGTGCACTTCGAGGGGCAGAACATAGTGCTGAAGGGCGGGGCCGGCCTAGACATATCCATCACTAAGGGCAGGGTCAAGCAGCTGGCGGTCCTCAAGGTGAAGGCTAGGACTACTGGCGGCAGTAGCATCTCGGTCACGATAAGCTACAGTGGGACTTACAGCGGCTCTAGGGCCACGCCGTTCACCCTCTATGGTGTGGGGAAGGATCTCTCGATAACCCTCACGGCCCCCGCCACGAGTAGTGGCTACGAGTTTGATCACTGGGAGGTTGGCGCCAGCACTTACTCGAGCAGGACGATAACTGTGAAAGTCCCCGTGGGCAGCAGCAAGACCGCCGTGGCGGTGTACAAGGGCGGTGGGGGCTCGCCCCCGCCTCCCCCGCCTAGCAACAAGCCTGCTGACCTCTATGTGGAGGCTTGGAGTACTGATGGGTGGAGGGTGATCGCGCCAGTTAGGGGCACCTATGGCTCGAGGAGCCAGGCAGGCAACAGTATTGAGGCCTACACCGTCTACGTCAAGCTCCACGTGGATGAGGGGCCTCTCGGCTACAGCCTCTCTGCCTCCACACCGGCGTACAGGGCCTACAGGGCGTGGGGGTCCGGCACCTACATCACCACCCGGAATAACGTGACGCTGTTCGGTCCCTGGGGGAAGCGCACGGTTGCTAAGGTCTCAGAGCCCTTGAGGGGCGACTACACAGTATTCATCAGTGGGGGCTACAAGTACTGTGTCGTTAAGCTGCAGGTGCAGCAGGGCGGCAAGTGGGCGACGCTCTGGAGCGCGTCCGGTAGCGGGAGGGTGGAGAGGCAGGTGCAGGTCTCTCTCAATGGCCAGAGGCTGAGGCTGTACTACTCGAGTAGCTCGTGGATCGGCAGAGCCAGTATCTGGGTGGCAGTTGCGAGGCCTGACCCTGGCCTGAAGCCCCTGCGATGGGAGGTCTACGACTCGAGCGGCAACCCGGTATTGAGCTCGGGGTCTGCCGGCGTGAGCGGGTGGGTGCCTGGCGGCGAGGCGTATACTGCTAGGGCCATTTACCAGAGCTCCTACACCCTCACCATACGGGTCTACCGCGTGGACTATGCAGGCTCCGCGCTGGGCCCCGCGCCGGGGAAGACTGTGGTGGTGGACGGCTCCACCTATAGGGCGGATGCACGGGGCGTGATCCAGCTAACACTGCCGGGAGGCGCCCACACGCTACGGGTGCCCATCCAGGTCTTCAACGAGGGGTGGGGCAGGTACAGCTTCTGGAGGTGGGGCGACGGCAGTACGGCGAACCCCAGGGTGGTGGACTTGGATGGGGATCTCGTGCTGACGTGCTACGTCTGGGATGAGAGGCTGTTGAGGGTCACGTGGGAGCCGAGTGAGGGCGGCTACGTGAGGGTTGAGGGCTCCCGGGTCGGCAATGGCTGGAGTGGGTGGTACGCGTATGGGAGGAGCGTCACTCTGGAGGCCGTGCCCTCGAGTGGCTACGTGTTCGCGGAGTGGGGGAGGGGCGTTAACGGCGGCGCCCCATCCAGCTACTCGGCTAGCAACCCCCTGGCGGTGACCGTGGATGACGGCTACTGGCTCGAGGCCGTGTTCAAGCCTGCTGCCGGGGTTAAGGTGGTGCCCGGCGGGGGCTGGGCGTTCTACCTGCCTGGCGAGGGGGTCTGGACGCCCCTCTACGATGAGGGGTACGGGATGGCTGGCGAGTGGAGCATCACGGTGGAGCCCGCCTATCCCGGGGTGGAGCCCCTAGTCGCCCACCTCTACAACCCCGATACGGGGGAGGCGGCCTACGCCCCCCTGGCCAGCTTGAGGGTCTCGATGCCCTATAACTGGAGCGAGGTTAAGGGCCTGTGCACTAGGCGCGTGAGGGCTGGGGAGGTGCTGGAGCTGAACGAGTCTACTCTACAGTACCTGCCCCGCGTGGTCGGGCCAGCCGAGTATGGGGGCTGGGTGTTCCTGGGCCTGGTGGCGTGGGACCCGTTGAAGCGCGGCTACGCTGACGGCTTCCTAGCTAACGGGACTACGGTGGCTGTCTACAACGTGACGTTCACGTGGCGCAGCGAGACCCACGTTATCAGGGTGTTTAGGCCCGTGGTCGTGTCCACGCTGAAGCTCAGGCTGCTGGCCTTCTATGACCGGGAGGGCGCCGCCATTGTGTGGGCTGCCAGCTACGCGTACCTCCCGCCGCCCCCGCTGGCGTCTGCCTGGAACTTGACGCTTGAGCCTCCACACCAGGACCTCTACTTCACACTGGAGAACGGCTCCAGGATGATCCTGACGGCTCCCGCTGGGGGAGGCTCCTACGGGGGCGCTAGGGGAGTTGAGCTCTGGGCCTCCACCCGCGTTGGGCACGACGACCTGCTGGAGCTGCTCCACGGGAGGTACGCCGTGCTCACGGCTAGGGTGAGGTGGATGTACCCGCAGGGGGGCGTGGGGGAGTGCGTCTACGGGGCTGGGAACTTGACGGTGGAGTTCGTGCCCCTCACCCTGACTGTCCTGGACCTGGGGGAGAGCCCGCTGCGCCTGAAGCTCAGGGTTGACCTGTGGCTCGACGCGTATAGGGGCGTGGAGTTGTCCTCGCCGCCGGGCGGGAGGTGGAGCTGGCTGTGTAGGGTGGACGTCCTCGTCTATAATGAGAGCTGGAGCAGGATGTTTGAGGATGTTGGAGCCCTGGTCGGCGGCCCGCCCAGCCCAGTGTACGAGGTCTCGCTGGGCGTGGACGCGGGGTGGCCGACGCGCTTCAACGTCTATGGGCTCCCGCTGGCGCCGGTTAGCCTCTACTCCGAGCTCAAGCCCCTGGTAGGCGACGCCGCTAGGTACGCGAGCGAGGATGTGGTGTTCTGCGTCATCGCCCCGAGGCTCTAGCCTCTTCTGGGAGGCCTTATTATCTGCCCATGGAACTCCATGTGTGGGATAGTTATGGGATATGTGGTTAAGGTGGATGATCGTGGGAGAGTGCTGCCCTCCGAGGTGAGGAGGAGGCTGAGCTTTGTAGGGGTGTGTAGGCACTAGGGGCTCCCAGCTGACTCCTTATATGCTGGTGGCTGGCCTCGGGGCTGATGGCTCCTCAGAGGGCGTTGCTCGTAGCGCTGGCTTGTGCTGCGGCGGCAGCTGTGGCTTGGACGGCCTTCCTGTGCATGATGGCTCTGGAGCCGGGGGCTCCGGGCTTCGAGTACGCCTACGTGATCCTCGACGTGCTGGGGGCTGGGAGGGGTGCTCTGCCATACCCGGTCTACGTGTACCAGGCCCCGGCTGTGCTGGAGCTGAGGCTCGCCTCGGGCGTCAGGCGCGTGCCGGCGTCCAGGGTGTTCATAGTGTTCAGGGCTGGGAGCGCGCCCAGGGTGGAGAGGGGTGAGGGGCTCTGGCGTGTCTGGGGCAACGTGACGCACGCCGGGGTTGTGAGCTGGGTTGAGGCTGTCGACCTGGGCGATAGGGTCGTGGTCAGGTACGCCCGCGCCCTGGCGCCCGGCTGGGTGAGGGGATTGAG
>QMRZ01000132.1 GCA_003649495.1 Thermoprotei archaeon
ACGTAGTCGCCAATCTGCTTCCTCTGATCCTCAATCCTGATTAGGAACTTGATGACTATAGGCTTGCCCTTATAGTACCACTTGCCCTCCCTGTACTCGCAGCCCATCTTAGTGAGCTCCTCGAATATTATGTTCTTCCCCTTCTCGAAGTCGTACTTGTACCTGGCCTCCAGCAGCTTTATCACGTCAGCCAGCCTGCCGTACTCGGGGAATGCCGATATCAGGGGTACCCACTTCGGCTTAGCTAGGCCCTTGTAGATCTCGTTGACGATGTAGTTCCTGTCGATTATGTAGTTCATCGCCTCCCTGATCCTCGGGTTGCAGAATGGGTTGAACTCGCCATTCTTGAACTCCGGGCCCACAGGGTTGAAGGTCAGCTCGTTGTACAGGCCGTAGGCGAACTTGTACTTCAGGTTCGGGGAGGCCTTAACCCTGGCGAAGAGGTCTGGATCGCTGATGTCTATGAAGTACAGGTGCATGTCGCCCTTCTCCATCATGTCAACTGCCTTAGCTAGATCCTTCTCAGAGAAGAAGACTACCTCATCGACCCATGGGCCGTAGGGCACCTCAGCGGCCTCAGGAGACGCAGAGGCGGGGGGCAGAGCCCTCAGCGCGGAGCCAGCAGTCATCCAGGCTACTACCGCGATGGCGAAGAGTAGGCCTAATAGCCTTTTACTTCTCATCGGTTAGTGCTAAACACCTATTGACTATATATATTTTACTTGACTGAAAATTGAGGGGGTGTGGGAGCTCCCTCTTACACAGCTTTATTAGCCCCTAGGAGCTGGTACCCGTGTGGGGTGGCTACTCCTCACGCTGCTCACGGTGGTTACCGCAGCTCAGCTAGCCCAGCTGCAGCTGGTGGGCGCTAAGGTGCTGCCGAGCGGGCTGGTGGTAGCCTATGGTAGCGCACTCCTGGGAGGAAGGAAGCTGCCTGCGCTGCTCGTAGCCAGCGTCAACGGTAGCGTGCTGTACTCTGCCCTCCTCGACGTAGGCCTTGGAGGCGCCTTCTTGGACGTGATCGCGGCTGATGACGGCTACTACGCTGTCGGCTACGTCAGGGGAGTGGTGGGGCGGCAGGCTATCTTGCTCGCGAAGCTGGGGAGGAGTGGCGTGGAGTGGGCTAAGGCGCTAGGAGGGGGGGCCAGCGATTACGCCAAGGCCATAGTCAAGCTGGGGGATGACTACCTGGTAGCATGCGTCACTAGGAGCTACAGCCTCCTGAGGGGGAGTGACCTGCTAGTCCTCCGCGTGAGCGGCGAAGGCGAGGTGGAGGAGGCGTGGGCCCTCGGAGTGCCCGCTTACGAGGACTTCGTCGAGAAGGCTTACGTGGTGGGGTCTGACGTGCTGCTGGTCGGAACCACCTGGAGCTACAACGTATCATTCTCTGATGCTATGCTGGTGTGGCTGAGGAATGGGTCAGCTGAGGCCGTCGTCGTGGGGGGCGTGGACGTGGATGAGGGCTACATAGCGCTGCCATCTCGAGATAGAGTGGTGTTAGCGGGGTCGACTCGCAGCTCAGGCATGGGGCAGAGCGACGCCTACATAGCTATGGTGGGCCAAACGCTCTACAGCGTGAGGGCCATAGGCTGGCCCAGCTACGATGGCTTCACGGCAGCATGCCCGCTCAACAACTCCTACATCCTGCTGGGGTACGCCACGCTCGACACGCGCCAGGACGCTCTGCTAGTCCTCGCGGACGATACCGGGTTCCCGGCTGCGTACGTCATCTCGTGTGGGGGGGACGCGACGCCGCTTGCCGTCGGACATTGTGAAAATGGGGTGTTAGCGGCACTCTCCTGCAGTAATTCGCTCGTGCTAGTCCTCTTCAGCCCCGATTTGAAGCCCCTCAGCGCTGTGGCGCTAGCCAATGCATCTACGGCACCCACTAGCCTGAAGGTGCTGAGGGTGAGTTCCCTGTCAAGGCGCTGCGAGACCCTCACCTCCTCGTGGACGCTCAAGCGGCACAAGCTAAGCGTAAGGTCTGTAACACCACTAGTGAAGCCCCTGGAGGCTAGGCTGGTGCCGCTCAACTTATCATCCGTGGAGGTGGAAGTCACCACGGGGGATCTGAGGGAGGGGAAACCCCTACCCGAGCTGTTGATGGAAGTGCTTGAGGAGTACCTCCCCCTCCTAGCGCTGATCGCGCCCGTGGTAATCCTAGTGGCGCTGATATTAATACTCAAGCGACGCTGATGCTGAGGCGCTGGCGCAACACCCGTAAACTACTTAAAGACTACCCCTTAACTAAGAGTAGGCCCCGGTCGTATAGCCCGGTCAAGTATGCCGGCCTCTCGAGCCGGAGAACCCGGGTTCAAATCCCGGCCGGGGCACCATAGGGCCCTGCCAATATTAAACAAGAACGGGATTGTAACGCTACAGGCTTGCCGCGTAGCCTTTAAGAAGCCTATTAGGCTTGCTAATGTGAGGAGGGATGAGGGAATCTAAGATAGTCGCGCTACTGGTGGTGGTGCTGCTCGTACTCGCCGCCAAGAGTGCCTACTCCGCGCCCCGAGCTAAGATCTCCGTGAAGGTCCTCAGCCCCGACGGCTCGCCCGTCGAGAACGCTACCGTCCTCGTATTCAACTTGAGGATCCTCAAGCCAGCGTTCGTTGGATACACTAACTCCTCGGGGATGCTGACGGCCACCATCCCATCTCGTGAGTACTACGTCATGTACGTGTTCAAGGTCTCCGGTGATAGGCTCGCCACACTGCCTGTGAGGATCGACCTAATGAGGTACCTGGGCCTCACGAGCCTAGAGGCCCGCGTCACGCTGTACCCAGCCGCACGCGTGGTCGTAACCGGGAAAGCCCTGTACATAGGCGGCATGCCCGCCGGAGCTGCCAGGATAATGATACTGGACAGGGAGGGCTCCCCACTCTCAAAGAGGCTGAGGGGTGGGGAAGCTACAGTCACGATAGGAGGCAAGAAGGAGGAGTTGAGCGCGGACGTGGTGGACGTGTACGGGCCCACGCGCGACTTCACCTTCATAAAGCTGGGGATGAGGAGGACGCTGCTCAAGGTGCGTGAGGCGCTAGCCCCCCTGAACGTGCCACTTAGGATTAGGGTTAACTACACAGTTCTGGACCTGCGCACATTCACTCTCAGGGGCATAAGCGTGGACTTCGGCTCATTCGAGTCCCCGATAGTGTTCACCTCAAGCGAGCAGGTGTTCAAGATCGACCTACTCAGGACTAGCCTAGCTGGCCAGATAATCGAGGTTAAGAAGGAGCTGGAGAGGGCGCGCTTAATGGTCGACGCATTCGAGAGGATGGGCTTCTACATCCCCGACGTCCGTGACCTATTGAAGACTGGAGATGAGCTAGTGGGCGAGGCGGAGAAACTATTCGCCAAGGGAGCTGCGACCAGTAAGGTGATTGCGATCCTGGAGAGGAGCTACGCCATAGCTAACGACTTGGTGCCCAAGCGACTGGGATTCCTCCGCGACATAGCTAAGACAGGGGCCATAGTAATGCCCTCATTCCTGGCTGTCTTCGCCGCTGTGCTGGCCTTCTACTTCTTCGAGAGTAATAAGATGAAGATGGCGGCGTTCTCGGGGATATACGCAGCGCTCGTACTCGCCTTCGCTTACATCTACCCCGGCTTCCGGCTACTGTGGTCCCTGGATCGGACGCTGTTCGTAGCCACGGTGGGCGGGGCCTACGCCATCTTCTTCACCCTAGTATTCGTGCTGCCTAGAGTACTCAAGGAGCCGGAGTTGCCTGGCGAGATAGCGCTCGGCGGGCTGATAGCTATAGCTTTCACCCTGGGCAAGAGGTACTCTAAGCTTAGAGTGCTGAGGACCTCGATCACGGTATTCAGCATTGCGGCCTTCATATGGGCCTTCACAGTGCTGGCCTCCTTCGGGACTGTGTACACCAAGATTGAGGAGCCCGGCTTCGCGTCCTACGCCTTCAATACTGTGGTGGTGAAGCGCGTGGCTGACTCAACGCCCCTCCCCCTGAACTTAGAGCTCGATCCACTCCTCTTCGAGAATAGGAGTGAGGTATCGAGCACCACGCTGATCCTCTTCAATAGGCCGGATGTGAAGCTTCGCGTCATAGTGTCGCATGGAGAAAGTGAGGAGGTGTTCCACTTCGCGATGGGGATTAACGCGTCCGAGCTTGAGCGCAACGCCTTCCTATCAAGAGCCGTCAAGCTGGTTACACCGCTCAGCGAGAACTGCATCCTCCTGCCATACTCCAAGTGGAGCTCGCTGGGCCTCAAGGGCGGGGAGAAGGTGGAGGTCGTATTCGAGGCTGAGGGCTACGCCGCCAACAGGCTCGAACTCAGCGTTGCTGGCTACTTCGACGAAGCTGCACTGGACGAGTGGCTCGACCCCGACGGCATGCCTGTGAGGCCGTTCATAGTGAAGGGAGGGAAGCCCCTCTACGCCAACTCGACTGACTTGGTGATAGCGCCATCATCGCTCCTACTTCACCTCCTAAGACCCCCGGAGGGTGGGGAGTACTCGGGCGTGTTCCACCTGTACGAGATAGTGGCCACTCCAGCTAGCGAGGAGGCTGGGAGAG
>QMRZ01000133.1 GCA_003649495.1 Thermoprotei archaeon
CTCGACGAGGGCCACCCGGCGGGCCACGCGCCCACCCCGCTAGACGTGGCGCGCGCCTAGTCATAAAGCGTGCTAATCGCGAGGCGGGGTGGGCGCGTGGCCAGCAGGGTGGCCCTCGTCGAGAGCAGGGGGCACGGGGATGGGGTGGGCAAGGCCCTCTTCCTCCTCGGAGACGAGCTGAGGGCGCTCAGAGGGGCTAGGCAGGTCGTGGTGAAGCCAAACTTTGTCTCCGCCTGGAGGGAGCTGTCGGCCACGCCGGTGGATGCTGTCAGGGCAGTCCTAGACGTCGTGGCCAGGCACTACAGGGGCACGGTGATTGTGGCTGAGGCCCCAGCACTGGGCACGTTCAGCGAGGCCCTGAGGAACTTCGGGTACCTGAGCCTGGCGGAGGAGTACGACGTCGAGTTCCTGGACCTCAGCAGGGACGACTACGAGGTAGTTGAGATATGGGACTCGAGGTTCAGGAGGAGGGTGAAAGTCCGTGTCTCGAGGACCGTGCTGGAGAGCGACTACCTGATCTCGATCGTGAGGCCGAAGACGCATGACACCGTGGTCGTGACCCTCACGATAAAGAACGTCGTGATGGGCGCGGTGCAGCCCGGCTGGCGCAGGCTCGTGCACCAGGGCTACGCGGCCATAAACCTGAACATAGCGTGCCTGGCCCGGCTCGTGATGCCCAAGCTGGCAGTGATAGACGGGTACGTGGGGATGGAGGGCAACGGGCCCGTGGGGGGCGAGCCCGTGGAGCTCGGCGTCGCGCTCGCGGGCTCAGACGCCCTAGCCGTCGACTCGATGGCCACGCGCCTCATGGGGTTCCAGCCCGAGGACGTGGGCTACCTCTATTACCTCGAGCTGATGGGCTGTGGCCACATGAGGCTCGACGAGATCGAGATCCTGGGCCTCGAGGACTGGAGGAGCCGCGTCAGGAGCTTCAAGCCCCACAGGACGTACGAGGCCCAGCTCAGGTGGAGGGAGGGGGTGGAGAAGGCCCTAGAAGCCCTGCGCGAGCTCGGCTACCTGTAGGGCAGCCCCAGGTCACCGCCCAGCCGCCAGGCACGCGGGCTCCCTCCCCAGGTACTCGGCCACGGTGACCACCCTCACCCCCTCCCTCTCAGCCACCTCGTACACCTCCCTGAGCCTCTCCCTGAACCTCGGCTCCCGCGGCAGGTGGTGGTCCAGCAGCACCAGCTCAGGCGCGGCCTCGAGCACTATCCTCTTCAAGTTCTCGACAGCCCTCCTCAGGTTCAGGCGATTCAGCATGTAGCCCAGAGTGTAGGTGGCCGGCCCATCCAGCAGCAGCACCCGCGGCCTCTCCCCTATAATCCAGTCGGCGTAGTCCTCTATTATCGGCCCGTTAAGGTCGGAGGAGTATAGGAGCTTCTCGCCCCCGTGCTCCACGACAAGCCCCACGACCCACCCAACCCTGCTGAACTCCACCCCGTGGAACATGGGCTTGGTGAACCTCAGCCTAGTGCCGCCCACCTCCAGCTCGCGGCCATCCGCGAACAGCAGCCTGAGGGAGCCGCGCTCGAGCTCCGGAATCCTCTCATAGCTATTCCACTTACTCACCCTCCCCCCAAACCACTTGAGCCCCTTCTCCAGCAGCTCCCTCTTCCTCCCCCAGTAATCCCCGTAGTCGAGGCTCAGCGCGTGCCGCAGCTCCTCCAGGGGGTTGGGGTAGTCGCGCTCAACCGGCTCCTCCAGCACCTCGCGCAGCTCGACGCCAGCCGTCGAGAAGAGCCTCTCGTAGAAGCGCATCGCCCTAGCCCTCTGCGAGTCGTTAATGTACTCGTTCGGGGACTTCGCCAGGATCAGCTTGCCCCTGTAGAGCCTCTCGTCAAAATCCGTGAAGTGGTCATAGTGATAATGAGTTATGACCACCACATCGGCGCGCGCCGCCGCGGCCACCACGCGCCCATACCCCTCCTCAACCCACCTCACCTTATCCTCGTACGACGCCGGGAAGGTCGGGTGCATTATCGCCACCCCAGGGTCAATCAGGATGCGGGCGTCAGGGGTCTCCACCAGCGTGCAGAACGACTTAGCGCCCAGCGAGTCAGCCCACACCGGCTCAAACCTCAACATCACGTAACATGCAGCCGAGCCAAGATAAAACCCGAGGAGGGCCTCTTTATAAGGGGGCGTGAGGCTGTAACACGACCCGCCGTGGGGGTCCTAGTAAGCGTCAAGGTGAGAGGCAAGAAGAGCACGGAGCTCAAGGAGGTACTGGTGGACACCGGCGCCAGCTTCACAGTCTTCCCCCTCGAGCTCGCCGAGGAGTACCTCATAGACACGCCCTTCGAAGTAGAACTGAGGCTCGGCGACGGGAGGAGGGTGAGGGCGAGGGTCTTCATAGGCGAGCTAGAGATAGAGGGCAGGAGAGGGCCCGTCAGGGTACTAGCCTTCAAGGGGGCAATCCCCGTGATAGGGGTCGACACGCTGGAGACCCTAGGCCTCAGGGTAGACCCCACCACCGGGAAGATCGAGAAGACAGAGTTTTACATGCTCTACGTCTAAGCCCCCGCATCACCGAGGCGCCAGCTCTCATGCCGATGACGCCTCCCGCCAGTCCACGCCTCGGCTCTAGACAGCTACTCCCCCCGCGCTCAGGATGAGCAGCTTCACCTCCTCAACAACATTGAAGTCCTTGTCGAGGGTGACTATGCAGTCGAGCCCAGCCTCACGGCCACCGCTAGGTGAACCGCGTCGGCTGGCAACAAGCCACACTTCTCAGCTAAGGAGATGATGAGGATCCAGTCCCTCTCCATCAAGTTCTCCACCCTAAGGCCGCGGGTGAGGAGGAAGTCCACGTACTCCCCGAATTTCCCCACGGGGAGCTAGACACAGGTGTCGTCCTCGAAGGCCCGTGTCTAGGACTAGGAGCACCCCCGTTGTAGCCGCTAGAGGGGGACCCGTGCTTACAACTCTTACCCCTCACGAATCCTCATCTCTCGAGGGCCACCTAGACTCTAAGTTAAGTACACGCATAATAGTAAACACTGGAGAGACGTGTTTACGTTCACCTCTACGTGAGCAGGAGGCTAGGCCTACGCCTAGTCACAGAGGATGGGGGCCTGGCGGAGTACCCGGAGGCCCTGAGAGTGGAGGACCTCGTAAAAGCTCCTCAACGCGCCTTAAAGAGTGTACATGCACGAGGCGCGGAGGCCTGCCCACAGGATCCCCACGGAGACCAGGGCCCCCACCTACGACTCATTTATTAGCTCCAGGCGCCGTTGAACACGCCGCCCCCGGGCGAGGGAGGCAGTTGGCCAGGCCCAGGGTCTTCGTGAGGCCGCCCTGGTACCGCGAGGCCTACAGGCTAGCGCTCGAGCTAAAGGAGAAGCACCCCGAGTGGGGATACGGGAGGATCGCGGCCATCATCAGCGAGAGGCTCTCAGTAGAGGTGCCGGAGGAGGCCGTCCACTACTGGGTAGCCCGGAGGAGGGGGCCGGAGGCGACGCCCCTGAGGCTCAACAGGGAGACCCTCCCCGCAGTCGCGTACCTGGTAGGCGTAGCCTGCGGCTACCACGGCGGCGCCTGGGACCCCCAAGTCTTCGAGGATAGGGAGTTCCTAGAGTACTTCGCCGCGATGTACGAGGAGGCGACTGGGGAGGCCGTGAGCATCAGCGGGGACCTAGCCAGGAGGGCCTGCGAGGAGGGCTGGCTCAGGGGCATCTGGGAGACCGAGCTCTGGAAGACGTTCGCCGAGATGGACCCCGTGAACTGGCTCAAGGGGCTCTACGACGTGGCGGGCGACGTAACCCCCGACGGCATAGTACTGACAGTGAGCGACCCCGAGCTCCTCAGGATAGCCGAGAGACAGCTCAGGAGGCTAGGGCTCAACCCCACCAAGGAATAAACAACAACCCCGGGGGGCGCGCCAGCAGCCCTAAACTTTAAGGCCCACGCCCCCCGAGGAGCGAAGAGATGGAGGAGAGGCGCGGCGCCCAGCCCCCAATAGTATGGGTAGACCTGATCGACGAGGAGGGCGAGGTGCTCTTAACGCTGCAGTACACCTACACCCTCAGGCGCGGCGGAGGCATCCTAATGGTAGAGAGCGCGCCGGGAGAGGATATACGCATGTACGGAGCACGCAGCTGGGACGAGGTAGCCTCAGCAGCGGCGGACGACCTCACCACAGTAATCCTGGAGAAGATGCCAGCCAGAGTAGTGATAGACCACACCCAGGAGGGCAAGGAACTCGCCGACGAGCTCGCGCGCAGGCTAAAAGCCCTAGGCTACACAGAGCGCCCAGCACCCCCAAGCCAAAACGCCTAGCAAGCCACCACAAGGCAGCCAGAAAAGCTCCCACGCCTAAGCCCGCAACAGCCACCCCCAAGCCCTACAAAGAAAGCCTTATTACGCCTAAAGGCAACATCAACAAGACCGCTCCTCACCCCAGGGCCTGCAACCCATGAACAGGCCCCCACGAGGAGCGGGACAAGATGCGCCCCCGAGCAAACCACGAGCCGCAGGCCCGTGGAGGCTCAGGGGTAAGAAAGGGGGAGGGGGTCCAGGC
>QMRZ01000134.1 GCA_003649495.1 Thermoprotei archaeon
ATCCTCTCCCTCCCCCTCTCTGCTGGCAGGGACTTGAGGAATGGCTCCTTGCCAACCTCTATGAACAGGTCACAGCTAGATGCCAACTCAACGTCCCGCGGCGTGGGCGCGTACTGGTGGGGGTCACTAGCCCCGGGAACTATGTACACGACCTCCACCCTATCCCCTCCCACAGCCTTCGCTAACGCCGCCAGCGGGGGTATCGTGGCTACGACTACCAGCTTCCCGCCCTGAGGCGCGGCGGCTGCGATATAGCTCGCTAACAGTGCTACCAGGCACAGAGGTAGCCCCCACCTAATCACGTTTTAGGTGCAACCTAATTTTATTTAAATATTTCGGTCATGCCTCCCGGGGAGGCTATGCTCCACCCCTCTCCGCTCAGCCCCAGGTGGGCCGTTAAGCCATGGTATACATCGCTCGCCGCATCGAGGAACGCCAGCGGCTCGGCGCGCAGCACGCCATCCACGCTGAGCAGCGCCGAGTGCATGGCCACAAGCTCCTCGGGCGGCGCATCCAGGATGACCACTACAGTCCTCTCATCCCCCTGTAGCGCGAAGGCGTCGATGAGCCAAGGCACCTGCGAGAACGCGGCTAATAGGGATAGGGAGAGGGAGGCATCAGCGGTCCTCAGCCTGTAGATGACGGGGATGCCTCCCCCCAGCTTAGGCTCCAGGTAATTAAGCCTCCAGAGGGGCCTGACGTGGCGCCTATAATGGTAGGAGACTAGCTGCTGCGACACCCTCAGCCGCTTAGCAATGGCGCTCAGGCTCGTGTAGGAGAACATCTCCTTCTCCCTCAGGATGAGCAGGTCCAGCCTATCAACCTTCAACACCCTCCGCACCCCCCACTCATAACGCATACCCCCCACCCTCGCGGGGAGCTCGCCCCACCTAACCCTCAGCTCACCCCGGCGGAAGGCCGTGAGGCCGCCCTCCGAGGGCACGTACCTCGCCTCCCACTCCTTAACCCACACCTCAAGCACCTCGATTGGCAGCGAGTAGGCGAAACGCCTCTCCAAGCCCAGGGGAGGACACGCCTCAACCAACAGCTTGACGCCATCCCAGGCCCACACCCTGACCACGCGCTTCACGAACGGGACCTGCACGCTGGCCAGCGTCTTATAGGCCTTCTCCGAGTACCTGGCTAGGAGGTAGGTGGGCGACAGCCCCATGGCCCTGTAGTCAACCCAGAACCTTATCCACACGCTCCTAGCCAGCTCCTTCACCTTGACGTTAGCGTAGGACGGCGATAAGCCCGCCCTCTTAGCCACCTCGGTGTAGGTCAGCGACCGCGGGATCGCTAGGAGCACCTTATACTCGCTAGCCGATAGCCTCCTCCAGAACATGGCTAAGCCCCCGCCTACAGGTCGGCGCCCAAATATATATGACACCGGGCAGCACTAAGCCCCAGCGCCCCCAGGGGCATAATCAATGAGCCAAGATGACATTGAGTGATGATGGAGGAGAATAGCTATTTAAACTCCCCCCCACCAAGTCCCTCGGCAGAGAGGATGAAGGCTCCAGTAGAGGAAGAGGAGGAGCTTGAAGAAGAGTGGGAAGAGGAAGAATGGGAGGAGTGGGAGGAGGAAGAGGAGGAGCCTGAGGAGGAATTCGAGGAGTTCGAGGAATGGGAGGAAGAGGAGGAGTGGGAGGAGGAGGAAGAGGAGTGGTGAGCGCGCGGCTGGCGTGATGAGAACCGGGGTTCAGCCGAGAAGGGTGAAGATCCCGACCGCTGCTGAAGCGCCCGGATCCCGTGAGGAGCCTGACGAGGGCGGTCGGCCTCTAGCCTACCTATCACGGCTCAGTGCCGCCTGAGTTCCTCATCCCCCTCAACCAGGCTAGCCCGCGCTTAAAACGCTATCTCAGCTATGTCCAGAACCATCCTAGCTATCCTGCTCAACACGCCCCAGGCTCCAGCCCCCTCCCCCACGCTGCTGATGAACTCCCTGAGCTCGTCTATGGGGGCCTCGCAGCATCCCCCCCTCAGGAAGCTGTCCACAGCCCTCCTCTGACACTCGGCTATCAGCTCGGCAGCAGACACGAGCCCCTCCCCAGGCTTCACGTAGGTCAGGCGCTCCGCCTCATCACCTATCTCCTCCAGTATCTTCGCCACCAGCCTGGCGTCGATCAGGAACACCCTCTCACGCCCGCTCAAGGTTGGGGACTGGGCAGAGCTCCTCAGCAGGCGCACCGCGAGGAAGTAGAGCCTATCCAGCCTATCATCACGGCTCCTCACGAGCTTTAACAGCTCCTCGTCGCCCCGCTCCAGGGCCCCAGCAGCGTCCAGGTACATGCTCCTCGAGATGGAGTCCATCCTCGAGAGGACGTTTCGCACCTCGTAGTCCTCCCTGATGAAGCACTGGAGGACTAGGTGATCCCCCCTCTCCTCAACCACCTCCAAGCCCACGAGCAGGTTGAGGAGCCTGTCGAGGCTCCTCCTAAACTCGGGGGAGGGCCTCCTAATCTCCACGACCTCGTAGCCAGCTAGGTACGCCCTAATAACCTCCTGGGCCGAGCCCCCCTCCAGAGTCCTGGCTTTAACCCTCTTCACACTCCTGCTCTCAATGGGCTTTATGAGGACTCCATCCTCCACAGGCTCCACCGACACTAGGCTGCCGGGCTCAAGCTCCCTGCTCTTAACCCAGTCCCTGGGCAGGGAGACGTAGAAGCTGTTACCCACCTTGACTATCCTCCTATACGCTAACCTCTTCAACCCTCAGCCCCACATCAGCGGGCCAGCTCTAGCATATATTGTTAGCAGCGTCCGTCAAGCTACTCGGGGTAGACCTCCACCCTGAGGCCGCTGCTCCTCAGCACCCTGGCGAACTCCACGATCTCCTCGGGGGGCGCCCTGGCAACTGACGGCAGCCGAGGCGCCCTGTACGCCGTGTAGAGGTGCACCTCATCCGGGTCCACAGCTGTGAGGGCCTCAGCCATCCTCTCCGCATCCTCAAGGGTGTAGTTCAGGCAGTCGCCGTAGCTCACCAGCATCACCTGCACGGCCAGGGTGCCGCCGTACTCCCTCCGGAACGACTTCAGCGCCTCGAGGATGTCGCCCACCCTGATGCCCTCCACCGGCCTGTTGATGACCTGGAACTTCCGCTCGTCGAGCGTATCCAGCTTCGCCTCCACTTGGTCCAGCTCCTTGAGCGCCTCCACTACCCTCCTCAACCCCAGGGTGCTCGAGTTCGTGAAGATCCCGAGCGAGGCCCCCGGCGCGTACTCCCCCACAACCCTCCTGGCAGCCCTGATGAACTCGCCCAGCCTGGAGTGGAGCGTCGGCTCCCCACTCCCCGAGAAGTCCACCGCCTCCACATCGCCGACCTCGCCCAGCGCCCGCCTCAGCCCCTCCTCCAGCATCTCAATCGTGGGCAGCCCGGGGTCGTAGGGCCTGCGCCGCTTGACGGCCGTGGCCCCCCTGAAGCAGTACACGCAGTCGAAGCTGCAGACCTTAGCCCCGATGAACAAGTTAACCCCTATGGAGAGCCCCCTCCTACGCGACCTGAAGGGGCCGTACACGACTGCCCTGCCCCGCATCGGGCACCTGAGGCAGTCGCCCCGGACCTGGGGCGGGCACCTGGCGAAGGGGAACACTCTCATCCGCCAGCCCCGTAGGCCTTCCACAGCCTGAAGAGCTCGTCAGCCACGTACACCTCCCTCAGGACCTCCCTGGAGCCGTCCCTCCGCTCAACCTCCACCAGGTTCCCGTTGAAGTCCACCACCCTCCCAATGACCCTAGCCTGAATCCCGTTATCCCTCAGGAGCCTCACCGCCTCCTCCACCCTGGGGGGAGGCACGGTCGCCACCAGCGTCCCGGAGCTTATCAGCCTCAGTGGATCCACGCCCAGCGCCTGCGTCACCACCCTGGTCTCCTCAGCCAAGGGCACGTCCGCCTCCCTGACCACTATAGTCTTCCCAGACGCGTACGCCAGCTCCGCGAGCCCCCCGAGGAGCCCCCCCTCAGTGGGGTCGTGCATCGCCGTGACCAGCCCGTGCTCGGCTAGGAGGAGGGCCTCCCTGGCGACGCTCACCATCTCCAAGAACCTGGCGCCCCTCCTAATCACCTCCTCACTCACCCCCCTGGACCTGAGGGCCTCGGCGAAGTCCGTGCACATGATGGCCGTGCCCTCTATCCCCACCCCCTTAGTCACTATGACGTAGTCCCCCGACCTCGCGCCGGAAGTCGTGACGTAAGCATCCCTGGAGGCCAGGCCGATCGCGGTGGTCCCCACTATCGGCCTATCCAGGCCAGGCGTAGTCTCCGTGTGCCCCCCGACGACCATCATCCCCAGCTCCCTCGCAGCCCGATCAACCTGGGCCATCACCCTCTCGAGCAGGGCCTCAGCCCCCCTCTCGGGCAGGAAGAGCGACATCAGGAACCACCTGGGCCTAGCCCCCCTGACGGCCACGTCGTTAGCCACTATGTGCACCGCGAGCCACCCCAGGAACTCCACCGCCCCCGTTATCGCGTCGTTGTGGACCACGAGGACCCGCCCATCCCCCAGGTCTATAA
>QMRZ01000135.1 GCA_003649495.1 Thermoprotei archaeon
ACCTCGGGCCTATCCCCGAGCCTCTCGGCGAGTACGCGCCAGCAGGCGGCGAAGTGGTCCTGTAGCCCCACGCCGTCGGGCGCGGGGTCGTTAGCCCAGAAGTGGTCAAAAGCCCTCTGCACCGCCGGGCTCATGTACGCGTCACTCCACACAGCCACCTCACCAGGCTCGGGCAGGCCATCAGTGATCGTGGCCCACTCCGGCGCCCCATCAGAGTAGCGGGCACTATACAGGTCCTGGTGCATGTCCAGCACGACGTAGAAGCCCAGCTCCGCGTAGGCACTGACCTGCTCCTCCAGCCTGGCCAGGTACTCCTCATCGTAGACTCCCGGCTCGGGCTCAAGCCCATCCCAGATCACCCCCAGCCGCACGAGGTTGAAGCCGATCTCCCGGAGGGACTCGAGGGCGGGCCTGCTGAGCCTGTAGATGTAGCCCCTATCCCTCTCCTTACACACGATGTTTATGCCGTGGAAGATCCTCACCCTGCCGTACTCATCGATGAACCCCGTACCCTCCACATGGATCCTCTCCACGCCACCGCTCCCCAGCCGCCCGTATAAAAGGGATGCCGGGGTAGCTCTCAGCCACGGCTTACGCGAGTTGCGTGTCTCCGAGCATGGCTAGCAAAGCTTACTCCACACCTTAATAAGCGGCTCATGACTAACTGCTCCACTGGGGTTGAAGGTGGGGCTTCCTGAGCCCTCGAGGCGCTTTGAGTGGAGTGTGTGGACCTCCTGGCTCGTCGAGCTCCCCCTAGAGGGGGCGGTGGAGGAGTTATGCTCGGCTGGGTTTAGCAGCCTGGAGCTCTCCGCGGAGCACTTCAACGAGTACTTAGCTAGGCGCGGCCTCAGCCAACGCTTCCTCGACTGCGCCTCCATGGAGCGGGCGCTCGCCCTAGCTAAGAGGGGCCCACTGGACCCAGCACAGCTGCCTCCCATCAGGTTCGTGCACGCGCACGGCCCCTTCCACCCCTTCAGGCTGGCCGCCGTGGATGAGCTCGAGAGGTCGTTGGAGATCATCTCTAAGTGGATTGAGCACTGCAGCGAGCTGGGCGTGGACGTGCTGGTTTGCCACCCATTCACCCTCCCGAGCGGGGGGCTTGAGGAGGAGGCTGAGCTGAACGCTAGGGCTTATGGGGCGCTCAGCAGAGTGGCCGACGACTGCGGCGTCCTGCTGGCCGTGGAGAACATCCCCAGGGGCTTCGGGTCTCGGGCCGAGCACCTCACTAGAATTGTGGAGGCGTGCGCCTCCAGCGTGGCGGTCTGCGTGGATACAGGCCACGCGAACATTGAGGCTTACAGGGGTAGGGTAGCCCAGATAGTGGCTGAGCTGAGGGGCTTCATCGCGGCCACTCATCTCAGCGACAACGATGGTAGCGGGGACCAGCACCTCTTCCCAGGCAGGGGAGCCATAGACTGGAGGTCGGTGCTGAGGGCCTTCAGGGAGGCTGGCTACGGGAAGCCCCTGAACCTTGAGATACCCAGCGAGGCCCGCGCAGTCTCGAGCCCGCGGGCGCGCGTCACGTACCTCACCTCACTGCTGGGGGAGTTTGAGCGGCGAGTGTTAGCCCAGCTCTAAGAGGCCATGCGGGAGGCCCAGTCGGGGAGAGCGCTAGCCCTGAGTACTGGTAGCTCGTGAGAACTGGGAGCGCGGAGGTTGGCGTGGATATGGCTCACGCCTTTATCCACAGCCTCTTAAGCCGTTCCTCCCATCCGTAGCGTCATGTTTCGAAGCGCATCTTCCTGCGTCAGCCACGGATGGGTTCATCACGGCGCGGCTCTGGGCGGGCTGCGGGAGCAGGGCTCCCCTCGCGCACCCAGAGCCCACCGGGACCATACCTTGATAAATCTCTTAAACTTTCCTGGGTGACACACAACAATACAAAAGCCACAGTCTAATGTTACTGCCCACCCTATCGAAGTCCTCGTCTTCGCTCGCCACTGCCTGGAGCCCGTGAATCTCTATCGTCGCGACGTGTATTGAGTCTGAGGGCTTGAGCCCGTACCTCCTCATCAGCTCCCTAGCCCTTAGGTACTCGTTCAAGCCTATGGGCAGCACCTCGACGTAGGGTAGCACGGCCCTATCTATGAACTCGATGGTCTCGCCGTAGCCCACGCCGTACTTCCTCTTGGACACGTAGATGGTCTCGTCTAGCGCTAGTATGTTGGTGTAGAGGAGGTGGTTCAGCAGTAGATCCAGCCAGAACTCCTCTACGAGCTGGGTCTCACGGTCCGGCATCCTCACGTTCAGGTATATCAGCAGGCTGGAGTCGATGAATACCTTCATTTCTCGAACTCCTCCTCCAGGTCCACCTTAGCCAGGTCTCCCAGCCTAGCCTCTCTCCCCCCAATCCTCCTCCTCCGCTCCCTGATCCAGGCTAGGGACTCCCTGGGGTCCTCCACCCCCCTTAGTATGAGCTTATCCTCGGCTGGCTCGAGTATTACGTAGCCCCCCTCCCTGATCCTATAAGCCTCCCTGAAGATCTTGGGTATCACGATCTGCCCCTTAGGGCCCACCTTAATCCTAAGTTTTACCATCAGTATCACTTGGTAACACCGGGAGATAAACGATTATAAACTCATCGTATCACTCGAGAACTGGGCAGCTACTCCTGAGGCGTGGAGACTACTATGGAGCCCTGCTGAGACTTCAGATACAAGTGCTGCAGCCAGCTCCTAGTGGACTAGTAGCTCAGCCCGGGCTTTACCTGGTGAAAGACGCTGGTCTCTTGCTCCTCCCTTAAACACAGCCCTCCAACCCCGCCTTGCGCGGCCTTATGACTAGCTCGCTCTCAATGCGCCTCGGCTTGCACCCGATCCTGCTTCACAATCTCCTAGCCTCTGACCGCCGCGCCTGACTTATATCGGCGTTTACCTCCACATGCTAGGGAGGTCATGTCTTACCCGGGTAGGGTTGTGTTCTTCTGCGTGGGGGATGGAGCTAGGACTGTTGAGAGGTTTGGTGCTAACCCATGGGAGTTGCTCAGCGACCGAGGCTCACAGGAGCTGATGCTCGCTCTAGCCGATGGGCCCCGCACCTTAGCTGAGCTACGAGATAAAGTGGCGCCGGAGGCGCTGGAGAGGCTCGATATCCTCGTGAAGCACGGGCTTGTGAGGCAGGTCGGCGGGGCATATGCAGCTTCAATTCCCGTGGTCACGGACGCTAAAGCCCGAAGGCTCAGGGTGTTGCTGAGGCCCTTGGCAGCGGCGGTGGCGAGAGTGGTGGAGAGGAGAGTTGGAGAAGTTAAGTCGGCCTTCATGAGGACGCGCCTAGCTGAGGGGTTCGAGTGGGGCGACGTTGCACACATACTCGTGGATGCCCTCCTGCTAGACTTCTCAATGCTGTCGTGCGTGGAGAACCTGCTCACCAGGGAGAGGCTGTTCCAGGGCTGGAGCAGGTGGCAGCGGGTGATACCATTCTTCGGGATGGAGGTTGGGCCTCACATGGCTAACTTCGGGGTCAACTCGTGGTTCATCGATGGGTTCGGGATATCAGTGATGCACGGCTCAATGATAAGGAGGACTGGCCTCCTACGCCTCATGAGCGTCCTGCAGGAGCAGGGGGAGGTGCTCCTGGAGCTCTGCAGGAGTGGGAGCATTAGGGAGGTGCCGAGTGGGCTGGTGGAGCTGGGGCTCGTGAGAGCCTCGGGGGAGGGCTACGAGCTCGCAGTCCCAGTGCTGAGAGGCGGCGATAAGGTGCTCGTGACCGAGGCGGTGGTCGCGGTGGCGCATGAGGCCGCTGAGGAGCTCGTGGCGCGGTACGGCGTCATCGAGGACGCATTCAGGAGCCTCGGGTACGCGGAGTGGCTGGAGGGCGTAGGCGACTTCGTCGAGCTAGCGATTCACGTAGTAATGGCCCTCTCCATAGAGGAGCTCGTCGAGAGGGGAGCCCTTCCCGGGATACCCGAGGAGCCGTCGGCCAGCTGGGGGGTCTGGCTGTGGGAAGCACCCTGGACACTTGACTACAGCGTCATCTACCGCCATATTTTCGGGGAGATTAGGGAGATTGTCGAGAGACATGGGGCTTGTGACAGAGTTGAGGAGCTGATATCCGGCGCGGAGAACTTGGCGCGTAAGGGTGAGTACGGGGAGGCTCTGATGATGCTCAAGAAGGCCATAGACATTTACAGGACCTCCTAACCGGCTCCTGAGTCGAGGTCTACCTTCATGAGGTAAACCTTATATGAGTAGACATAGCCGTTGGCCCGTGCGAGTAGTGGAGTACGTCACAGTCTCCGCCAAGATCCCTCGCAAGCTGAAGGAGCTCATGGATAAGTACGGGGTTAAGCCGGGCCCCATAATCAGGAGGGCGTTAGAGGAGGAGGTTAAGAGGAGGATCCTAGAGGAGGCTGAGGAGATGGCTAGGAGGCTGAAGGAGAGGGTGAGCCACATACCTGATGAGGAGATTGTGAGGCTGGTGAGGGAGGACAGGAGGGGTAGGTGAGCATGTACCTCTTCGATGCGA
>QMRZ01000136.1 GCA_003649495.1 Thermoprotei archaeon
GGTATATGATGGCTGGGTAGCTAGGAAGAGCGCGCGAACCAGCTTGGCATTTATAATCGCTGAGCCAGGTGGGGAGCGCAGCTTCTTCTTCTACAGACCTCCGTGGGCCTCGACTGCTGACGCCATGCTCGAGGAGGGGGATGTAGACTGGCAGGGGCTGAGGAGAGTACGCGTGATCCACGTATCTGGTGTTGCGCTGTCACAGCCGCCGTTACGCGATACCGTGCTTAAGGTAATGAGGTATGCTCAGGAGAACGGTATACACGTGTCCTTTGACCCGAACTACAGGCCTGATGTATGGCTCGGGGATGTAGCTCGCGCCAGGAGGATGTTCAGGAAAGCTCTAGAATTCGCTAGTACCGTCATGCTAGGCTACGACGAGATGAAGCCGCTGCTAGGAAGCGAGGACTATAAACTGCTAGCCGAGAAGCTACTCTCCGAGAACCCGAACTTAGAATACGTGGCTGTGAGGCTCGGCGCCCAGGGCGCCTACGTGAGATCCCATAGGGGTGATGAGGAGTTGGTGAGAGCATTCAAGGTTGATGTGGTGGACACTACTGGAGCAGGTGATGCATGGGCCTCAGGCTTCATAGTTTTCAAGTTGATAGAGGGGAGGAGCCTAAGAGAGGCCATGCTGCTGGCTAACGCTGTAGCTGGCATTAAATGTACAAGGAGAGGCGCGGTAACAGGCGTGCCTAAGCGTGATGAGCTCAGGCGCTTCCTACAAGCTCACGGCCTTAGCCTAACAATATAACCCTATCCTATTAGCAGGGCTACACTCATAGCCTCCTAGCCCATCATAAGCTACCGTAGAATCCCAGTAGCTTGAATGCAGCCACGTTACCTGGCCTGGAAAGCGTCTCAAAACGCTGGCCTTTTAGCTCTCCACTCTTAACAGCTACTCAGGCACTAGTCACTACGCGGTTAACGCCTGAGGGCTGGTGAGGGATGAGGACTGGCGCGCGAGGCCCCATGGGAGAGCACTTGAGGAGCCCGCCCATGTTGCTAAGCCAGAGTAAGAGGAGGGTAGTAGCAGCACTCATAGAGGCGCGTGGCGAGGTGGCTAAGGCCGCCAAGCTAGCTGGCGTCTCTAGGCAGTACGTCTACGAGGTTATAGGGAAGCTGCGGGGAAGGGGTTTCAGGATACGGGCCTTCCCCTCCCTCACAGCCCTCGGCAGAGCCTTCATGGTGTTCATGGCTGGGGAGACAGTCCCTATGAGAGATCTAGTCGCTATGAAACTCACGATATACAGGTTCGATGCTGCGAGGGAAATCGCAGCCCTGTACATTGTCCCGGGGGATAGAGTCTTGGATTTCGGGCGCTCACTACCGCCCCAGGCCGAGGTCTACGAGGTAGTAGATGTGATACCCTCAGCACCATGGGCGGAACTTGTAGAGGTGAAGCCTAGGGAGGGAGAGGGAGTTCAGATACCACCTAGGGTAGACCTTGATCCGGTGGATCGTGAGATAATAGTGAGAGTCTATGAGGATTACATGAGGCCTTTGACGGCGGCGATACCAGGCTTGAGCAAGAGTGTTGTGTCCTACCACTACAGGAAGCATGTCAAGCCCATCTTAAGAGTGTTCCTAGATCCCTGCCCTCAGGGTCTCTACTTAAAGCCGCTCATCTTAGCAGTGATAGAGGCTGAGTCTGAGGGCTGGCTAGGAGCGCTGCTGAGAGCGAGGCAGGTTTACATGGCAATAGTGAGGCCTGATTTGCGCACTGCTTTTGTTCTCCTGGATGTGGAGGACCCCTTTGAATTCCTCAAGAAGGTAGCTGAAGCTATGGAGAGAGGGGTACTGAGATTGCGGGTGAGGCTTATGGGGTATGTTGATCATCTGCTGAGCTCAAAGCTCTCTCTCCCCGCTGTTTTCAGGGGCGCCTAACGGCGTAGAACGTAGTTAGCATGCGTTCTACGTAGACGTAGGTTGAGAGCATCCTCTTCAGGCCCTTCACCAGTTCGTCAATGGACGCGAAGAAGCTTGTCAGCACCATATAGCCCTCCTCATCCAGGTCTAGCCTTACGCCAGTGGCTGAGATCTCGGATGAGAGACATTTGTAGAAGGATATGGTGGGTGGGGAGTTGTCGAAGAAGGCTATGGGCTGTGTCTGAACATAGAAGCCATAGTCCTCCGCTGAGATCTCCATGCCTACCCTGCTATTAGCCCCCTCTACAAGCACTCCCACATACTCCTCTCCTTCCCAGGTGTGAGATACGGCCTTAAACCCCCTCTCCCTCAGCAACTTAGCTAACTCACCCTCCTCTCCGTAATCCTTGTAGGGGTCGACTCTAACAGGCGTCCTATCCTCTACTGATGCGAGCAGATCTGGTACTCCTACAACAGCTCCGAGCTTTATAACAGGGCTGTAAGGCTGGCTTATTCCGTGGAATATGCAGAGACACCTGCCGGGAGGCCAGAAGGCTACGTCTCCTCTCTCAACTACTAAAGTGCCCTCCCCCTCAACCTTGAGGGGCGCCTCAAAGTATATCTCCTGTTTCCACCTCCTGGCTTCGCCCTGGAAAGGTAGCTCACAGCTCAGCTCTCCGTCAACCCAGGCTACCACCTCCCCTCTATTCTCGAAATACGCCCTGATGTACATACGCCATACCTGTCACCACGCCATATTTACGTAGCGCGCTTAGCTCATACGAACTCGATGTGAAGGCCCAGCTCCTCAGCCACCCTTGCAGCAGCTTCCCTCCACGCTCTGCGAAGCTTCTTCTCAACTACCAGCTTAACCGTAGGTACCGAGCTCCTGGTAGCGGCCGTGGTGAGGACTTCCTCTATCAGCGCTGGCTCTGCTAAGCTCTTTAGAGCATATTTGGCTATCATGTGGCCATATGCCTCCGGAGTGGTGAAGGCGCGTGCCGTGAACCTGCTAGCATAGTGGTTTCCCCCGACACCAACTACGGGCTCACACTCAACTGGCGTGCGTTCCAGCGCCTCAACCACCGCCTCAGCTACAGCTCTCCTCGCATCCTGCCTAATCCACTCCCTCTCGCTACTGCCTATCTCAACGAAGGTTACGGGCTTCTTGAGAGAGGTAGGACCATGGTGTGTAACCTCATAAGTCACATCAAACTCCTCTATGCCCACCTCCTCCCTAGCCCTCCGCAGGGAGAGGAGGAGAGCCTTAGCTAGCGGAGGATTGGAGGGAGGTAGTTCGAGGGGTTTGCCACCAGCCTTAGCTTCACGACAGGGGTTCCCGGGGTGATGGACTGTTAGAGCTTTGATTCCCGCCTCACTCTTATGGCGTGACAGTATTAAGTAGAAGTCGGCATCCACTACCTCATCCAGAAACTCGAAGTAGAGGACGTCCTCCTCGTACCCGGCTAATACCACATCTAGCTGAGGCAGGTAATACGCCTCTACTGCTCTCTCAAGCCTGAGGGGTTTAGCGTCAAGCAACCCTAGGAGCTCGCGAGCTATGCCGCTGCCAGCTAAATCTGAGGTGCTGTAGGCTAAGCACGCCCGGTACCTCATACGAGGCTTAGCACATGAGGGTAGATAAAGGCTCCCCCAGCCCTGCTGGGAGGTACCTCTAAATATGCGCCTGTCACCCTACTGTCACGCTCGCTCAAGGGTGTCGGGGAAGTGAGCGAAGCTAGGAGGGCTTACAAGGCGTTGGTAGCTAGGCGCTCGCTATCTAGCTTCTTCAATGGACTTACTCAGCAATACGTCGGTGTCTACATGGTGGAGCTGGGACTGAGTGAGAGGGACGTGGGGGTGATTAGCAGCCTTTCCTCAGCTGTGGCGGCCCTTCCATCAACCCTCATGAGCTTGATGGCGGATGTCAAGAGTAGGAGGGCGGCCTACCTGCTAGGCATTTCCCTTGAAGCCCTATCGGCATTGGCTTTCTTCATTGATGGGAATGCCTGCTGGCTGCTACTAGGTAACGCATTAAGCACGGTGTCATTCTTTGGATTAAGGGGCATAGAGAATATCCTCATAGCAGATACGGTAGCTGGAGCTAGGAGGGCCTTCGCGATCGGGGTGGCTAATACTCTCTCAGTGCTCTCCTCCACTATAGCTCCACTCGTTGCCGCATACCTGATAGCGAGCATGGGAGGGCTGTCAGCTGGGGCTCTCAGGAGTCTATTCCTGGTGCAGCTCCTAGGGCTCATGCTCGCGTCGCTGCCCGCGGTCCTGATAGTCAGGGACCTCAGGGCTGTAGGCGAGGCTAGCTTGAGGGCCGCGGTGAGCGAGTCGATACACCTGCTCAGGCTGAACCCCTGGCTCTGGAGGTGGGTGCTCGTGGAGGCCTTGGGGGGCTACGTCTTCTCCCTCACAATGCCGTTCCAGATGATTTACGCTGTGAGGGTTAAGGGAGCTGACGAGTTCACGTTGGGGTACATGGGGCTCGCCCTGAACCTGGGTAGCATTATATCCTCCCCCCTGGCTGGCAAGCTCGCCGACAGGATAGGGAGGGTTAGGA
>QMRZ01000137.1 GCA_003649495.1 Thermoprotei archaeon
CCGATAACGACGCGCCGCCCTGGGGCGGGATGGCGCGCAGGTGGCGCGAGGCTGGCTTCGACAGGGTTGCCCACAGGGTGGGGCCAGTCAGCGCCGCTAAGCTCTCCCCCCAGGTTGCTGAGGTGAAGGCTAGAGTGAGGACGGCGCCCCCAGGAGGCGAGAGGGGCTTCACGTCCTACGTCAGGCTGAGAGCGTACGGTAACGGCGACTTGAGGATCTCGATTGACGTATACCCGGACGAGGGGCTGCCGCCCCTACCCCGGCTCGGCATCACCTTGACGCTGCCGCGAGAGTACTCACGCGTGATCTACTACGGCAGGGGGCCGCACGAGAACTACCAGGACAGGAAGCAGGGCGCCATGATAGGCGTGTACAACACCACTGTCGATGAGATGTTCGTGCCGTACTTGAGGCCGCAGGAGTGCGGTAACCGCACGGATGTGCGGTGGGCGGCGCTGCGAGATGAGGAGGGCTGGGGGCTGCTGGCCATAGCTGCCCACGTGATGGAGTTCAGCGCACACCGCTGCACGCCCCACGACCTCGAGGCCGCTAGGCACCCCCACGAGATCAAGTGGAGGGACGAGATCTACCTCCACCTGGACTATAAGCAGAGGGGCCTAGGGGGTGCGAGCTGCGGCCCCGACACACTACCCCAGTACGAGGTCCTGCCAGAGCCCACCAGCTTCGAGGTGATCCTCAAGCCGTTAAAGCCCGGAGATGATCCAGCTGCGAAATCTAAGCTTAAGCAACATGTGATCTGAGTCTCCGGGCTTACAATTTATGAATCGCTCCTCCGCCTATTAGACGGTGTACGCCGCATCCTCAAGTAAGGGCGGGGTAGCCTCACAAATCCACCTAGCCACTCTAGCAGGCATGGAGGTCCTGGGGGAGGGGGGCAATGCCTTCGATGCCGCTATCGCGGTCAGCAGCGTCCTAACAGTGCTCCTGCCCCACACCAGTAGCGTGGGCGGCGACGGCTTCATGCTGGCCATCGACAGCAGTGGCGAGGTCATAGCCTACAATGGCTCGGGGAGGGCGCCACGCAGCTTCCCCGTGGAGCAGTACCTGAGCAAGAAGCCCGTCAGAGGCCCCTTAACAGTGACGGTGCCCGGCCTAGTTGATATGTGGGAGTGGGTCTCTGAGAACCACGGCAGCCTAGACCTCAGCGCAACGCTGGCGAGGGCCATCTCGTTAGCGGCTAATGGCTTCTACGTCCAGGAGCCGCTAGCCAGGGCTGTGAGGGAGTCCGCGCCCCTCTTAAGCGCGTGCGAGTCCTGGAGCAGGGTCTTCGGCCACTTGAGCGAGGGTGACCACGTCCGCTTCCCGAGGCTGGCTAGGATCCTCAAGCTAGTAGCTAAGCGGGGCGCCGACGCCTTCTACAGGGGGAGGGTGGCTGAGGAGCTTGTGGAGGAGCTGAGGAGCAGCGGCGTGCCGATATCCTACGAGGACTTCGCCGAGCACCGTGGGGAGAGGGTCGAGCCCGTGAGGGCGAGCTTCGGGGGCTACGAGCTCTACGAGCTCCCGCCCAACAGCCAGGGGGTAGCTACTCTACAGCTGCTGAAGCTGATGGAGCTCGACGGCCTCTGCGAGAAGCCTCTCAGGGGTCCCTCGTGGCTAGCCAGGTTCTTCGAGCTTGCCGCCATGGTGTACGAAGACAGGGACAGGCACGTCGCAGACCCGGACTACTACGAGCCACCCCTCAATGAGCTGCTGTCGAGGCCCCACCTAGAGCGCATGCTGAGGAGAGGGCCCGCGCCGAATCGCTGCGGGGGAGGAGACACGACGTTCTTCGTCGTGGCGGACGGGTACGGGAACCTCGTCGGCTTCATTCAGAGCATATTTTACGCCTTTGGCTCGGGGATTGTGGCTGGAGACGTGCCATTCCAGAACAGGGCGGCTGGCTTCGCGAAGAAGCCAGGCCTGCCGAACAGCCCGGCCCCGGGGAAGAGGCCGCTACACACCCTGTCGATCCTCCTGGCCTCCCACGATGCGCGGGGCACCTACATAGTGGGCTGCGCGGGCGGCGACTACAGGCCCCAGATACACGCACAGGTGTTCGCTAACGTGGCCTGCTACGGCATGCCCCTCTCGACGGCTGTCAACGCCCCCCGAGCCATCCTCAAGTCGTGGGGCGATGAGCCATCAGCCATCGTAGAGCTCGGGCCCTGGGAGGGTGTGCCGCCCTGGGCGCAAGTCGTGGAGTACGGATCGCCTGAAGCCGGCGTGGTGCACGCGCTATGGAGGGACCGGAGAGGGGTGGTGCACCTGGTGGCCGACGTGCGGGGAGGAGGAGTGGCCGCGCCCTGCGTGTAGCCCGAGGCACGCCCGAGGCTAGCCGCGCGCCTCCTTCAGGCGCCTGAAGTTAGATGGCTTCACCGGGTACCTCCCAACCCTCTTCGCGTACTCGACCTCGTACTTCAGCATCCGCGGGGGGACGCCCACGTAGGTCTCGCCGCCGTTGTCAAATATGTAGCCGCCGCCGGGCGCCGCGTAGTAGATGCACTTCTCGACCTCCAGCTCTACCCTCTCCAGAGACCCGCTCAGCAGGACCCTCCAGTCGGCATTGCCCTTGAAGACCACCCTGCCCTTGAACTCCCCGGCAATCACCCTGATGTCGCTCTCAACCCCCACGTCGGCGAAGTCCAGCCTGTACACGTCCCTCAGGATGTCCGCGATGTGGTCCATGCGCGTATCCATGTGAAGGGCCCTGTACCTGCTGCCAAACCTCTCGTACAGCCCCAGGTTGTACGGCACTACGAAGCGCTCATAGTCCTCCCTCCTCAGGTACCCGGAGTGGTCGTCGGCCAGCCCCAGGGAGCCCGGCTCGGCGCCGGTGACCTCGTAGTAATATTCCTGGAGGACCCTGAAGGTCTCCTCCAGCTTCCTGAACAGCTTGTGCATCTCGTGGGGGTGCCTGCGGAGCCAGGCGTAGAGCCTCTCGGGCCCCAGCAGCGAGCCAGCGGCGGAGAGGGGCGGGTGTATCTGCAGCATCCCGCCCACAGGCAGAGCCCCGTACTCCTCCCTGACGATCTCCCTGAGCCTCTCGAGCCTCTCGTAGTACCACCTCACGCCCTCATGCTCCCGCGGGTCGGGGACCTCCAGCTCATCTATGTCCTCCAGCGTCCTTATGCACGGCACTATCCAGGGGCTCCTCCAGGGATTAGCCTCATCCGGCATCACCACGTCGCAGCCGAAGACTATGCCCTCAGCCACGCTCCCGATGTCGAGCCACACCCCCAGGTGTGGGAGGTCGTCCCTGAGCCACGTCAGCCTCCACTTAATCCCCTTCACCTGCACATCCAGCATGACCCTAAGGTCCCCGTAGTACTCGGCCAGGGTGTAGCCGAAGAGCCAGGCGTAGTAGGGGCCCCCAACGCCTATCACCACGGGGACTCTATCAGGCTCCTCAAACCTGCTGGCCTCCTCCAGCCGCCTCCTATTCTCCTCGACCAGCCTCTTGAAGCGCTCGACGTCCAGCGGCTCCACGGCTGCACCAGGCGCGGCACGTAAAAACGGCTTCCCCCGGCCTCAGGCCCCCGGGGCGCCGCGCGACCTGATCAGGAACTTCAAGCCCCCGTACTCGACTATCCTGACCGCGCCCTCGTCGATCAGCTCGTCGAGCAGCCTCACCGCGTCAAGCCCACGCTCCCTCGCCAGCTCCTCAAAGTAGTCGAGGCGGAGGGGGTGCACGGCTATTAGCCGCAGGACCTCGTCCTTGAAGTTCTCCCCCACAAGCCTGAAGCCGGGCCCCTCGTGCGACGCTAGGAGCCTCACCCTATCTCCGCCCAGCTCCTCGCTGAACACCTCGCGAGCCCTGGCCAGCTCATCCCAGCTCGGAGCCCTGACCCACTCCTCGGCGGGCGGCCGCGTGGGCACCATCAAGTAGACCCTGTCAGCCCTGACCCCCCTCAGGAACTCGGCCACCCTCCTGTACTCCTCCTCCCGGGCGTTCAGGCCCTCCACGAGCATCACCTCCACCACCAGAGTGCCCCCGTACTCGTCGGCGAAGATCCTCACCCCCTCCAACACCCTCTCGAGCGAGAGCGAGGGGTGCGGCCTGTTGAGCCTCCTCCACGTGTCTTCGCTCACCGCATCCACCTTGAGCGAGACCAGGTCGAAGACCTGCAGGTCGCTCCTCACATCCTCCATCCACAGGAGGGAGGAGTTCGAGAGCACGGCGAGCGGGACCTCCACAGACGACTTTATGAGCTCCGCCTCCCTCCCCAGGCACGCGTCCAGCGTCGGCTCGCCATCAGGCACGAACGTTATGAAGTCCGGCTTAACCTCCAGCCTATCCACCGCCTCCACCACCTCAGAGGCCAGCTCCTCAGGGTCCTGGAAGAAGCTCCTCTTCACCTCCAGGTGCGTCGTCCTCCCAGCCTGGCAGTAGACACACGAGTAGCTGCAGTGCTTGTAAGGCACGTTGTTAACCCCC
>QMRZ01000138.1 GCA_003649495.1 Thermoprotei archaeon
GTAGATGATCCTCACTTCCGACTCCCCCTCGCTGCGTAGACCTCAGCCAGCCTGGGCCTCTCCCCCCACCAGTAATCAGTCCTCGCCACGTCCTCAGGCTCGACCCGTAGCAGGAAGTTGTGAGGCCTGTGGGCCATGCGCAGCACGGCGCGCCCCCTCAGGCCCTCGCTCAGCCACCTAATCTCCACCTCGCCCAGCTCCATGAGGCTCCTAGTCACGCCGAGATACTCGGGGTCTGAGGAGGCCATCGCGAGCCGCCAGCCCGCATGCCTCCTGTACGCGGGGTCCAGGTCCCCCCAGTCGTGAGCCACGATCACCAGGGCCAGGCCGAACTTCCTGTACATCCTGGCGACGCTGGTCACGAGAGGCTCGCTGAAGCCGGGCGGGGGCTGGGAGAATAGCCAGCCCTCATCGACCACCAGGAGGTACCTCACATCTGAGAGCCCCATCTTGACCACGAGGCCCGTCACGTGGGTGAGGAACATGTGGAAGGCGAACCGCATCACGTCCAAGGGCATGTGCCTGTAAGCGCCGCCCTCCCCGCTGCCGAGGCAGAGAGCTACGGGCTTACGCCTCCTCAACACCTCCTCGAGGCCCAGCTCGCGCCTGGAGGAGAAGTAGGGGGTCAGCCACTTCAGCTTAGCCGCGACGCTCCCGCTAACCCCCTCGAGCTCAGCCACGAGGGAGGCTAGGTCCCTGAGGCCCCTCTCCAGCAGCCTGCCGATGAGGTAGGTCTCAGAGTCGCTGAGGGGAGCCACGTAGCTCATAGCTCGCTGGAACTCGCGGAGCAGCGTCAGCGCGTCCACAGGCCCCTCGAAGAGGGGAAATGGCGTGTCCTGCAAGTCCACGATAATGCCCCCGAGGTGCTCGACGAAGGGCCTGTACTCCCCTGAGGGGTCCACGAATATCGGCGTTATCCCGACCTCCATCGCGCGGAGCGCAAGGGTCCTGGCAGTAGTGCTCTTCCCCGAGCCCATCGGGCCGACTAGCAGGCCGTGGACGTTGGGCAGTGCATCCACCTCGAGGTACACTGGCTCGTCGCGGCGCACGCCGTGGCCCAGCCTCAGAGCCCTCCCCCTCCCAACGGTGCGGGGGACTATGAAGCTCACCGGCGAGTACCTGGCTAGCTGAGGCGTGACGCCAAGCCTGTAGGGCTGGTAGACCGGGTTCACCTTATCCTCAAGCTTCTGCAGCGTGCTTAGGGGCGGGTCCTCCGCCAGCAGGGTGGCGTACAGCCCCATCAGCCTGGAGCCGTACAGGGGCTTCACTGCGTGGCCAGCCGTGCCGAGCACTTGCACTGGCTGTTGCTCATCCGTTAGGAGGAACGCCCTGTACCTGAACGGCAGTGCACCCCTCTTGAGCGCCTCCCCGAGCTGGACGATGGACACCGCCCTGAACTCGTCTGAGAGCCTGCTCACGCCAGCGCGCCCCGCCTCCAGCACCTCGAGAGCCCTCCTCACCCTGGCCTCAACCGCTGCCACGTCCTCAGGCACGAGCTCGACCACCAAGAGGAAGGGCGCCTCGAGGCCGTAGAGGAGCCTCATCGACGACATGCGAGAGGCTATTGACGACTCGCCGGGCACCTCGGACTCCAGGAGCTCCACGCCATAGGCGTGCCTCCAGGCCACGTCCAGCCTGGCGATGCCTCCTCTGTAGGCTCTCAGGTGGTTCAGCGATAGTGATGCGAGAGCTGTAGCCGGTGCCAGCAGCGCCAAGGCTAGGAGAAGCGAGGAGGGAGCCATGGCTATAGCGGCAGCAACCGCCAAGGTGGCCGCGAGCATGAGGAGTGGCGCCTTACGTGGCACGTGCTTCTCGACCAGCTCAACGCCTATGTCCTCGAGCACTTGCCTGGGGTCAGCGAGCTCCACCCTAACTCCCATCCCCATCAGCTGCCTCTGTATGGTCAGCACAGCTGTGGCATAGCCCCTCTTGACAGCCCCAACCCTCCCAGCATCATAGCAGCCGGTCAGCCTCACGTAGTAGCGCAGGCCCCCCCTCCCGTTAGCCACTAACAACATGGCTCTCAGGCCATGGACGTGGAGAGCATTCACGAAGCCCTGAGAGACCCTGCTTATTGAGGCGGGCGTATCGACGTACTGGACGTCCCGCACCCTCAGGAACGAGTGGAGGTAGACGCGCCTCCCAGCCCTCACCTCCATGAAGTCCCTATGTAGCCTCACTTCATCGGGCGAGGCGGCGGCCAGCAGCATCTCCCTCGACACGCCCAGGTAGCAGAGGGGGCGCCCATGCCTGTACAGCAGGTAGGCCAGGCCAGCCGCCGCCAAGGGCGCTAACGGGTAGAGTGACCTGAGCACTGAGACCAGGAGTACTACCACCACCACGGCCAGCAGCGCCAGCAGGTACCTCAGGAAGGGGAGGTACATCGTCCCACCTCGAGAACGCGGCGCAGGTGTTAACGGTAAAAATTTTTACACAGCGACTCTGGCGGCCTGAAAACTAGACAAGATATCAGGGCCTCAGCGAAAAAATTATAACCGGGACTCCCGCCGCCGCAGGAGGGGGAGGGCAAATGCCCATACTAGGGGGGAGGAGCAGGGACCAGAGCGTCAGGGAGAGGGTCGAGGCCTTCCTGCAGGACATCATGGCCTCATCACGCGACGTCAGAATGGTGCTGCTGTTCAGGAGCGATGGGCTCCTAGTCGCCTCACAGCCAGCGAACCCGGGGCTGGAGGGCGCTGGCGCCCAGGCATCCGCGATACTGGAGAGCGTGGCTAAGCTCGGCGAAATGTTCGACCTAGGCCCGGTGAACTACATACTCGTATCCGGGAAGAACGCGGCCTTCGTGATAGTCAAGGGCGGCAACCTCAACCTCGGCTTCTTCCTAACCCAGGCAGAGCAGGTACTGAGGCAGTGTGAGGAGGAGCTAGGCGGCTAAGACCTCCCTCTTCCTTTTTTTATTTTTCTTTTTAACTTTTATCATGAAACTTTCACCAAATAGGCACATAACGTGGACAGCTTGCTATTGAAGACTAGCGAGGCCCACGCTCTTCGCTGAACATTTTCTCCAGTAAGTGTAGTAGGAGGCCGAGGCTCTCCTCCCTCTCAGTCACGACCAGTACTCCGTACCTCCTGATCCTCGCGTAGAGGAGCCTGTAGCCGCTGGTGTAGGCCACTATCCTCTCAAGACCATGCCTCCCCGCCAGCTCGTGGAGCTCCCGTGACAGCCCGTGAACCTGGAGATCCCCTGCAGTGAATAACAGCTCTCCATCCTCTCCCAGCACGATGAAGCCGTGGACATGGCGCTCCAGCTCAGCCCTCAACAGGACCTCGTACACCTGCTCTAGCTGAGGCCCCTCCCCAGCCATCACCACTCCACCTCGCGAGGCCCCGGGCCGCTTAGCTGGAGGGATTATGGCTTTTGCGGTTAGGCGAGATCCTCCAGCTCGTCCAACAGGCCCTCAAGCTCGCTCCTCAGCGAGCTCAGCTCCGAGAGCAGGCGCATCAGGCGCACAGCCTCTGCCCTCAGCTCAGCCGCCAGTGCACCGCCGCCCCTCGACTTGAGGATCCTCAAGACTTCCTCCCCATCAGCCAGCAGCTTCAAGGCCAGATCCTCAGCCCTCTCCAAGGCGCCGAGTGCCTCCACGACCTTACCCTCCAGATCCCTGGACAGCTCTCTCAGCCTGAGCTTCACGGCGAAGCCCGCGCCGGGTCCTCGGCTAAGCTCTACACCACGCTCCTCAAGCTCCCTCAGGACAGCCTCCAGATCCCCCAGCGCCGCCTCCAGCTTAGACAGCTCACCGGCCCTAGATACTAGCAGCTCGCGGAGCCTCCTAGCCTCAGCCCTAGGCCGCCTCACTCCTCTAACCTCAGCGCTCAGCTTGGGAGCCTCCAGCGCCCGCTCCTCAAGCTCCGCCAGCGCAGCCTCGACCTCCTCAAGCAGGCACGCATCACCGCTCCTAGCCGCGGCCACGGCCGCGGCCAGCGCTGCTCCCAGGATCCTGGCGGCCTCCTCCAGCGGCATCTCGCTAGCCATTTTCACGACGCGCTCAGCATCCCCGGTGCTCAGGGGGTGCGCGGCCCCCTCAGCCAGGAGCTCCCCCAGCCATCCCTTCAGGCGCAGGGCATCGTAGTCGCCCAGCCAGGCGGCGGCCACCGCGTAGGAGTGGAGGGGGAGCACGCCCGCGAGCCGCCTCAGCTCCCAGCGGCTAGCCATGCCCAGCCTGTTGCCCAGCTCAAAGGTGGAGAAGCCATCGAGCCTATACCCGTACCTCTCCTCTAGCCGACTCGGCTCAAGCTCTGCGAAGGCCTCACCCTCCCTAACCCCGACGCGGCGGGTCCAGGCGCGCAGCCCCAGCGCGAGACCCCTCAGGTATAGTGGCTCCAACCCCCTCGGCACGGGGTCAAGGGGCTTGAGCTGCTGCATAGCCTGCTTAATCCTGCCCAGCTCCTTAGGATCCAGTAA
>QMRZ01000139.1 GCA_003649495.1 Thermoprotei archaeon
ATGAAGAAGTTGAGAGGCAATGCTGATTAGCCAAAGTACGACGTAGTCCTGGGTTCGAGGTGGAGGCCCGGAGGTTTTACGAGGCTATAGTCTCACGGAACCTGAAGCTGGTGAGCGAGCTTGAGGAGATTGAAGCTGCTAGGAGGGAGGTGGTCCGCCAGCTGGGCTTGAGTGAGGAGGGGCTTGAGGCCGCGCTCATACTCCAATGGCTGCTACGCCTATATGCGAGGAGGGTGGGCGAGCCCAGCGTGTTAGGGCTTATCAAGAAGCTCCTAGGGGGTCGGCATTGAGCCTCCTCAATCGCGCGCTTAGGGCTGCTAGGGCCCTCAGGAGGGCTGAGCTCAGGTATGCTCTGGTGGGCGGGCTGGCCTGCATACTGATGGGAGTTAGGCGGATGACTGAGGATGCTGACTTCATAGTTGAAGCTAGGGCTTTGAGCGAGGTTAGGAGGCTCGTTAGCGAGCTGAGGAGAGAGGGGCTACCCGTGGTAGAGAGGGAGGCTGAAGCGGCCTTCAGGGAGGGGGGCCACTTCACCATCGTGACTCGAGAAGGGCGCCTCGACTTCAAGTTCGCGTCCAGCCCCCTGGACTTCGAGACCGTGAAGAGGGCCGTTGAGGTGAGGGTGAGGGGCGAGCCCCTTAGGATCGCAAGGCTGGAGGAGAATATAGCGGCTAAGCTCCTCGTGCTCCGCTCCCTGAAGGACCTGGAGGATGCCCTCTGGCTCATGGTGGAGTACTGGGATACGATCGACTGGGCCAGGCTCAGAGAGCTTATGAGTGGAGACCCTATCAGAGCTGCACGAGAGCTATTAGGGGAGATAGAGAGGGAGCTTGGGAGCGAGGCGGCAGTCAGAAGCAAGCTGGAGGAGCTGAAGAGCTACCTGAATAGGCTTAAGCGCTGATGGGTGCTGCGGGGCTCAATACGCTTTACTCCCCCCACTACGCGTTAGTTGCGTGACCGGCGATGAGGGACCTGGGGGTCTGGACTCACGCCTCTGACTATAGCCGTGAGGAGGATGTGGAGAGGGCTCTAGACACTCTCGTTGAGGCTGGCTTCAGCCTCGTAGTAGCCCTGGTGAAGGGGGGGTCGGGGCGCGTGGCTTATGGAAGCTCAATAGCTTCCACCATGAGCCTCAGCTTCGACTATGTGGGGGCAATGGCTGAGGGGTGTAGGGAGAGGGGGCTTAAGCTCCACGCGTGGTTCTGCGTCTTCATAGAGGGGGGCAGGGAGCCTGGCGGGCAGAAACATTAGACTGTAGCTTTCTGTATCAATTTATGCCTTTCCATACCTCTCAACGCTATGAGGTATGCTGATGCTGAGTGAATGTCAATCCTCCTCGATAAGGCTATGCCTATTGCATCAATAGAGGTGTATGCCGGGTTTACTTTGATGAGAATGCCACCGACCTTCTTAACGAGCATCTTCATCTGCTGTTGATACTCTCTAACGCTCCACTTTCTGATTTTACCTCTGATTTTACTTGGCTTGGACAAGTCCTCTATAACACAATACTTTACGCCGTGAGCGACTGCGTACTCTACAAGTTTAGAAAGGGCTTCTTGCCTAATCGCTCCTGCCCTGCGGTGGCGCCCATGACGTACACTAACATCATGCTGGTGGCTAGGAGGCTGACGCAGGAGCACAGGGCCCTCACCGAGTGCAGGCTGTACGTGGGGCTGGGAAAGAAGAGCTCGGTATCCAGCCTGAGCCCTGAGAAGCTAGCTGAGCAGGCCAGGGCTGTGCTGGAGGCTGGCGCAGATGGAGTCATAGTATTCAGCTACTCCAGCCTAACCCAGCGCGATCTCGAGTTCCTGAAGCAGATAGTCGGGGGAGGGGCCCATAAGCTCTGTTGACATTAACACTCTCCCTGAGTATCACCGCCATAACGTATCTTCATCTCATCGTGATGCGGCTTCGCCAGCTCTGCCTCGCCCACAGGACCTGGGAATCCCTGTGAGCGAGGCAGAAGTCCCCACAGCTATTCTTAGCGAATATGGCCACTCTCTCCTCGTCGCCTCTGGCAGGGCCACTAACGTATCACGCATGTCGAGTAAAAAGGGTGAGCGGCTCCTATCAGGCCTGTTCAGTATTCCAGCTTTAGAGTCTCTACCTTGTACGGCTGTATGCGCAGCCTTATGGATCCAGGACCCTTCTCTAGCTCCTCAACCTCCTCCTCATCTAGCCTGGCTCTCCAGGCCCCCCTAGGCCTCCTGTAGAACACCACCTCCACGTCAGCCTCCCTCGGAGATGGGTTGTAGAGCCTCAGCACCACGCGCCTCCCGTCGACGCTTCTCTTAAGTGTTGAGAAGAGAGCTGGACCTCCCTTCACCTCCAGGAGCGAGTAGTCAGGCGGCAGGTCGCCGCTGTGGGGTATGTCCTCGTGCGCCACCCCCTGCACCACATACTCGAGAGCTGCCTTATCCACTCCGGCCTCAAGCCAGGAGCCTGTGTGCGGGATTATGGAGAGCTCAAACCTCCTCACGCCTGGGCACTGGGCGTCTGGCGTAGCCACCTGAGGGCCTGCGTGGCCCGGCCTAGTCAGGAGGTCGGCCCTCGAGAGCCATCCCACGCACCTCATCAGGGTGAAGACTATCTCTGTGCCCCCCTCGCCATCCCTGACCTCGTACTCGTGTAGCCCCTTAGCGACTACGCAGAGCCCCTTCCTCCCATCGCTCACGTCAACCCACAGCCTGGTTGGGTACGTCCTCACGGGCGCCTTCGAGCCCCCGCGTAGGTAGTAGTGTGGCGACTCGTTAGGCCTCTCGATCACCATGTAGTGAGTCTTGGCGAAGTGCTTGGAGACCTTCACGCCCGTGGGGAACACTATCCTCAGCCTGTGGTCCCTCGCCCTGTTATCCACCACGACCTCTAAATCCACACGCGGCACGCCGCGGTAGAGGATGGCGTACAGCTCGACTGGGAGCTCCACTCTCCTCTCACTCCTCGACTTCCTATTCGGGGAGGCGGACTCCGGGACTCTCATCGTGTATCTCACCCTGGCGCGCAGGTAGACAGGCCCCCTCTCCACAACCTCGAAAGACGCCCTGCACCCCCGGCTGCTGATCACCTCATCGCGCTCGGGGGGAGAATAGTCGTACTCGTCACCCACGTCGCCCCCATCCTCGAGCACCGCCAGCCCATTGTACACCTCGCCCGTCCTCTTATCCACCACCCTCAGGGAGCCGCCCTCATCGAGGTTGAACTCCACCCTCAAGTACTCGTTCTCGATGAAGTTGCTGCCCCAGCTTAGACCCCTAGCCTCAGCGGGCTCGCGTACTAGGGCGTACGACTTAAAGCCCATGGAGGGCAGCTCGTCAACCCATGTCACCTCCAGCGTCCCATCCTCTAGCTCCCTAACCTGGCAGGGCACTAGGCGGCCCCTCGAGTCCCTCAGGGACACTCCCCTGAAGTCAACCTCGAGCGTAACCCCAGCCTCAGCCAGCTTAGCCGCGCTCTCCGCCACCCTCCTCGGCGCGATCCTGGCCAGCTCCCTCAACATGAGGGTAGTCACTGAGTAGGGCCTGACCCTCATCCTGACGACAGCAGTCCTCCTCCACGGCAGCGTGTTAAAGGCGACCACGTAGAGAGTGGAGGAGCCCGCGAAGCTCAAGTCGGCCTTGGAAGCTATGAGGGGCAGCGCGTGCCACTCGTACCTGTAGCCCGCCCTCCCCGCCAGGAACCAGCTGAGCGTGCCGAACTCCCTCCCGGTACAGTAGAGGAGCTCGCGGGCCAGCTCCCTAGCCTTGACGAGCCTCGCCTCGACCTCCCTGTGAACCTCGTCTGTGCTGCAGCCGCATATCGAGTCGTGGGGGTGTGAGAGCAGGACGTACCTCCACGCCGCCCATATCTCAGCCTCGGGGTAGGGGCTGCCCAGTAGCCAGGCTAGGGTCCAGAGGGGCTCCACGTAGTAGGTCAGCAGGGTCTCACACTCGAAGTTGAGCTGCTTGAGGTAGGTCCTGGTGGACCACGTGCCGTAGAGCACCCAGTGGTAGTGGCTGCTCAACAGCTCGCCCTCGTGCCTCTTAAGCCCGCCCGCCACCCTCCTGAGCTCCTCAGCCAGGTCCTCAAGGCTGCCCTGGGCGACGTCCACTGGCAAGTCCATCTCAGCCAGCTCCCCGGCAATCCTCGGCACGTACTCCTTGGGGAGGTGGTGGTCGCAGCCGACCATCCCGGGGATTACTGGGGCTCTCATGTACTTCCTCCACCTCTTGTAGAGCTCCTTTATCATCTCGGCCGCCTCTCCAGCGTCGGGGGATAGCCACGCCATGTTGCAGTAGCCGCCGTAGAGGAAGAGGGCTATGACCTCGCTGCCGTCAGGCCCCCTCCATATGAAGGGCGTGCCCACCTCCTCGAACTCAGGCCCCATCCCCCTGTGGAAGATGAAGACGTCGATGTTGAAGCCCCTCAGTA
>QMRZ01000140.1 GCA_003649495.1 Thermoprotei archaeon
CCGCCCTTCCTGGGCTTGAGGGCCCCAGTGGGGCAGCTGGCGGCGCAGGGGGGGTCTGTGCAGGCCCTGCAGACTATCACCCTGAAGCCCCTCTCTATCCCCCCTATGCTGGCCACCCTTATCGCGGACTTCGCCACCCCGCCATCCCCGAACCTCCTAGAGCAGGCGAAGACGCACATCATGCAGCCAACACAGAGCTCAACGTCGACAACTGAGAGCCTCCTCGCCACGGCTGGTAATTCGAGAATGCCTGTAAAAACGTTTCCCGGAGCCAGGATTTTTAAGCCGCCTCACGCACTATTCCCGGAATGCTGAAGGCTCCCTGCGAGAGGCTGGCTAGGTACGTGCTGCCAGCGCTTAGAGGCGCCCTCATCAGCTACATGTACAATAGGAGGAGGATGGGGCAGCTCGAGATAGCCAGGCTCACTGGAGTTAGCCAGAGCGCAGTCAGCAGGTACGTGAACCGGGAGAGGGGACTCTACAGGGCGATACTGAGCCAGGTGCCCGGGGTCAGGGAGGTGCTGGAGGACGCTGCAGCTAGGCTGGAGAGGGGTGAGGACGTGTCGCTCTGCTCGCTCTGCCAGGTGCTGAAGGAGAGAGGCCTGCTAGACCGCCTCCTGGAGGTTATAGAGAGGGAGCGAAGTGCTGTAGCGCGGCGCCGGGGCGCCGTGGCCCGCCGCCTAGAGGCTGGCCGCTGACCCGCGCCTCTTGAGGATCATCTCGAGGTACGTCTCGGCCACGAGCTCCTCGGCGCCTAGCCTCTTGGCGAGCTCGAGCAGCTCGTGGGGGCTCGCGCCCCTAGACTCCAGCTCGATGAACTCGCCGAGCCCCTCCACCTGGTCGAGTGCCACCTCCACGCCCCTGAGCTCGTAGATCTCACGCCTCTTCCTGACGCGTGCCACCTCCTTAAAGCCCAGGAGCTCCAGTATCTCCAGGATCCTCTGGGCGTCCACAACCCTCGCGGTCACCTCAAGCCTGGACTTCACGGGCCCAGCCCTCCTAGGGCCCTTGTAGGTGAGCTCCACCCTCCCGGGGGCTAGCCTCAGCCTGAGGGCCTCGTCGGTGTGGGAGAAGTCCCTGCAGGGGTGGCTGAAGTACACATCCTCCTGCTCCTCAACTCTCACTAGCCTGGCCCCCAGCTCCCTGAGCCTGGACCTCGCGTGCTCCAGGGGGGCTCTAGCCTTTACCTCCACCTCCCTCAGGGCCACCACCTGGGGGCCACCGCTTGGCTAGGCCTAGCCTGGATAGGGGCCTGGGGAGCGGGGGGATTGGCAGCCCGGCCTGAGGCCTCTTGCCCGACGCCAGCTCCTCAGCATACTTGAGGAGCTGGGGGCCGTACTGCCAGGCGCCTACCGCGAGCGCCACCGCCACGGCGAGCCCTATCTCGAACCACACCTCCACAGCCCTGGTGAGGAGGGTCACGGCCATCGCTGTGGCTCCATCTATCCCGAAGGTGACGAGCATGAATAGCGTGCCCGTCTCGACGACTCCCAGCGCAGCTGGGAGCCCCACTGGAAGGGCTGTGAGGAAGCAGTGTAGCGGGAAGACGATCAGCGCAACCCACATGCTGACCCTGTGGCCCACAGCCATGAAGACTGCGTAGAACTCGATGGCCCCAGCCACCCACTGGAGTATCATGAGCAGCGCCGCCAGAATCATGTACCACTTCCTCTCAACAGCCTTCTTCACCGACTCGGCGATGCCCTCGACGAACTCGCCAGCCCTATCCGCCAGGTTCAGCCCAGTAACCCTGAAGGCGCGGGCCAGCCCGCGCTCCACGTAGGCAGCCGCGCTGCGCGCCACCCCCTTGAGGCTCTCCGGCTTCGCCAGCACGTATGAGGCAACCACTGTGCTGAGGATGGCGAGGGCCAGGAGGATTGCGAGGACGTGGGGCACGGGCCCTGAGAGGGCTAGGTCGACGAAGGCCACGGCTATGAGCGCTACGAAGGCCACGTTGTAGAGGAAGCGGTGGACCATTATGGTGGCCAGGAGCTCCTCGTAGCTCACGTCATCCCTCCTGCTCTTGACGTAGGCTAGGCGGACCGCCTCGCATGAGATGGAGGCGGAGGCGACTAGCTTATCGGCGAAGAGGCCGAGGATCGACGCGACTAGGCCGTCCACGAGGCCTAGGTCTATGCCCAGCGCCTTCGCAGTGACGACCCACGCCAGCGCGTAGAATACTATGGATATGAGGTCGAAGACCGCCGCGAGGACTAGGTACTCGGGCCTCGACGTGGCTATCCTCCACGCTATGGTCGCTGGGTCATTCAGGGCGACAACTACCCCCACAAGCGCCAACCCAATCGCTAGTGCTAGAGCAAAGCCCGCCTTGCCGCCCAGTTTCGCCACTTCGGGCCTTATACCCTCCAGCCTTATTTTAATGCTACCAGGAAAACCGTTATCCGGCCCGGGGCGCCACTACATGTGTGGGTGAGCGGCGGCCGCTGCTGGCCAACGGCAGCGTCGTGGGCAGCTACAAGCCCCTGTACAGGTACTGGGAGCTGGCCAGGGAGAGGGGGGCTGAGGAGGTGGCAATAACTGGCGAGGACCTGGAGGCGGTCAGGAGGGCGGTCGAGACCCGGGGGAGGGTCAGCCTCCTGGAGCTCATGGAGGAGCTCGTGAGGAGGTTCCTGCCGCGCGTGGATCCAGAGATAGCGCGTGAGGCCTACGAGAGCCTAGGCTGGAGGATGACCGGGGCTGAGGCGCGTAGGAAGATAGCCGAGATCTTGGCGGGCTGGGCCCTGGAGGCGGCCAAGAACCTGAACATAGTGTCGCTCAGGGGGTGGAGGCTGCCCCCCACCTAGCCCTTAACCAGCGGCCTGCCGACCGCCGCGTAGACGACGCCGGGGGGAGCCCGCCTCCAGTCGCACACCAGGAGGCGGCCATCAACTACCCCGAGCCTATCAACTCGGGCCAGCTCCTTCAGCGTCCTCAGGCTGAGCTCCCCGTACTCGGGGTGGTCAGTGGCTATCACCACCAGGTCCCTCCCCTCCAGGGCCTCGGCGAGGTCCCGCAGGAGGGGTATCCCCAGCTCCGAGAGCCTCTCGTCACGCTCCACGTAGGGGTCGTGCACCACCACGTCCTCATACCCCCTCTTGAGGAGGTGGTCCAGCAGGTCGTAGGTGGGGGAGAGCCTCGTGTCATCTATCCCACCCCTGAACGCCAGGCCCAGCACGGCTACTCTGGGCCTCTCAAGCCCCAGCTCCCGCGCTACCGCGTCCACGAGGCCAGCAGTGTAGCCAGGCATGGATGCATTCACCCTCCTCGCCAGCTCGATCAGCGGCAGCTCCACACCCGCCCTCCTGGCGGCGTGCACCAGGTAGTGCGGGTACACGGGTATGCAGTACCCCCCAGTCCCCACGCCGGGCATGTGTAGGTGAGAGTAGGGCTGCGAGTTAGCGGCCCTCCTCACCTCGAGGTAGTCGACGCCGAGCGCCGCGCAGAGCCTAGCCAGCTCATTTGCCAGCGCTATGTTAACATCCCTGTAGACGCCCTCAGCCAGCTTCTCCAGCTCAGCGGCGGTTGGGCTGCTGAGCAGTATCACGCCCCTCCTCGCCACCCTGGAGTAGAGCTCCACAGCAGCCTTAGCGCTCCTCGGCCCCGCGCCTGCCACGATCTTGGGGTACCTCTCCTCGATATCCTCGACAGCCCTCCCTATGTAGACCCTCTCCGGGCTATACGCCAGGAGGAGCTCCTCCTCAATCCTCAACCCGCTGGACTCCTCGAGCACTGGCTTAACCACGTTGAGCGTAGTGCCCGGGGGCACTGAGGCCTCGAGCACCACCAGGTCCCCACTCATAGCCCCCCTGCCCACATCCCTCGCCGCCGCCTCCAGGCTCGAGAAGTCGGGCTCGTAGCTGGGGCTGAGGTAGACTGGCACGGTGATCAGCTTCACGCGGCACTCGCGCGACGCGGCTACGCCATCCGTGGTAGCCCTAAACCTGCCCTCCCTCAAGCCCCTGAGGATCGCGTCCCTAGCCTTAGCCTCAACGTACCTGACTCGGCCCTTGTTCAACTCCTCAACCTTCGCTTCATCCACGTCCACGCCCACGACCTCGAAGCCCGCCCTGAGCATCACGGCGGCCAGCGCCTTGCCGACGTACCCCATCCCATACACGGCGACTCGCTCAGCCCTCTGAGCCATGGCTGGTGCAAGCTACGTGCTGGTGCTTATATGTGTGCGCGGCCTCCAACCATTAAGTGTGCATTTGCACACTCATTCCCACGCTACAGGCTTAAGCCACCGCCCAGCCCGTACCCATGAGGGGGCATGCGCAGGATAAGTTACGAGGAGTACTTCGAGCGGGTCTATGGGGGCTGGCTGGGGAAGTGC
>QMRZ01000141.1 GCA_003649495.1 Thermoprotei archaeon
ACCCAGACTGGTCATCGGGCCTGGTCGTGGGGTTCACTACTGGTGGCGCCCAGCTGTACTAGCCCAGCGCCGCCCGTGTAGCTGGGCGCCTTTATGCCAGCGGTTCACTCGTTTCGTGGCTCGCCGCGGCCCCCTTCAGCAGGATTTCAGCCTGGGTTTATAGCGTTGTCCCGGTTAGAGTTGGTTGAAAGTGGCTTGTGTGCCGCTGAAGTCTCGGCTGGGCGTGTGGCCGGGTTCTCCAGGCTTGGTGCCCGCGAGCTGGCGGGGGCTGGCTACAGCTGGGCATTGAGGGAGGCTTGCTGTGGAGTGGCGGGGCTCGAGTGGGCAGCCGCCGCGCTAGAGGAGCTACTGGTGCTGGGGGCCTGGATAAGGATGCTCAGGGCTAGGCACTCTAGGCTGGGCATTAACACCTATGTGCTATATGGGAAGGTAACACAACTGAAGAAGCTAATAGAAGCCCTATACGAGTATATTGAGCGGCTGGAGGCCTAAGCATTGAAGTCTGTAAATCTTCGACGCTCGCGCTGGTCAGGCCGAGACAGCACGCTTCTCAATACAGGCGTACGTGTTCTTACTCCCTAGTAAGCCGTCAACCACGATAATTACCGTGACGAAGAGATTATCAGGGTCGAAGCTGTGAGGAAAGCCCTCAAGGCTACTGACGCCTTGTTGAGCAGATCCACTGGAATAATGGCTATAGCTAGCAAGCGCTCTACCCTGCCACCCCATTTAAAATCTTGCACTTAATAATCTCAGGTTTAATTATCTCGAACTTGATAAAATCGTTTGTTTTTATAGATACCCCTCTCGGTCCTATCACAGCCTTGATTAAATAGTAAATCATATTAATGAAAAAGTCGGTAAGGTGATATTTTGAAAATTAGGGGGTCAGCTTATAGAACTTCGTAGGTTATGATATTTGGCACGCTATTCTCGCTTCTCTCTAACATATCTTCAGAATTGTGCAGAAATGTTAAGAGAGTATGCCTTGAGATCAGTAGAGTATCGCAAAAATCCTACCTAGAGGAGATCCCGTAAGAGAACTCGCTGAAGAAGCGGAGGAAATGCGAGAATATTTACATAAAAATTCAAAGGAGTATTCTACTCAAGCCGTATCATGGAATTTGTACGCTTAGGGGTGTACAGGACGCTATTCTTCGAGGCCTGCAAGTTGACACATGGCGAATTGGCTCATATATTATTGACGAGCCTCACGACTCACGGGTAGTGAGGGAATATCTCGAAGTAATATCGTCGGTCAGCGTCGAGAAGCCGTACACGGGTATGGATCAGGCGATATTCATTGAATATCCCTGTGGGGAGAGGAAGGACGTCATGGCACTATTCATCGTAGCAAATCCAACCGAGGGATGTTAAGAAGATTAAATTAAAGACTGAAGGAAGCTATAGGCAATTAAGAGTTCCAAGGATCTGAAGATGAAGAGGATCTTGGAGGAGTTATCAACTTCACCAGGATAGCACTGCTAAGGATAGTTAATGAAACAATGACAAATTATGCGTAGGAGACTGCATTGCTGAGCATCGTGAGGATATACATAGATGGGTCTCTCCCCGATTACATAAACCAGTGTTATTTGAAGAGACCCGATGGTAGACCTATTCACTCCTCCTCATTCCGTTCTCAAGGTAATCATTGCGCAGAGGGGTGCTAGCATGAGTATTGCCAATGTTAGGAGCATGGGCCTAAAACTGAGTGATGAGGCCATTAGGCCGCCTAAGGCTGGAGCTGTGACGGAAGGCAGTACTCCGACAGCCCTATCAACCGCTATGTACTCATCCCTCTTATCGCCTGCAATCTTGGAGAGGAGAGGTAGTGCCGCAATCATCCCTAGGCTTGAGGAGGCCTCCAGCAAGATTACCCCTGCTAGGAACTCGTAGATGCTCCCTGCGAGCGACGCTATGAGCAGGTATGCTGAACACAGAATCATTGAGGTCGCGTACAGGCGCTTGTACCCCCACCTACTCCCTAGAGCCCCCAGCAGGGGGCTGGCATATGTGAGGAGAGTTGAGGATATGAGGGCTACAGTGGATATGAGGCCTATCTCAGTGAAGCCCGCCCCCAGCTCCTCCATCAGGTATACTCCAGCCAGGGGGAGGAAGCATAGTTCTATGAAAAGCCTCCCCTGTACCGCTACCTCATATAGCAGGAACCTCCGATCAGCTAGGGCGAGCCTAAGCCTAGCCCTGAGCCCCTCCTTTACTTCTCCAGCCCTCTCCTCCTCAAATCTCGAGACAATGAGCAGGTAAGTGGCGGATGAGGCTAAGAGGGCAGCTGCTGAGGCTAGGAGGACTAGCGACGCTCCGTACATGTCCATTAAGGCGCCGAATAGAGGAGTAGCTACCAGCAGGGCTGTAGTACTAGCGCTGCGGAAGAGGCCGAGAGCAGAGCCCAGCCTCTCAGGCGGTATGATGGAAGCTGCCAGCATACTGGAGGCGATGCTGAAGAGGGAGAGGAGAGCGTTTAAGAGGAGCATCCCAGCCATCACAGTCAGCAGCGTTAGGTTGAGGGCCATGGCGGCGAGCGTGAGGGATGTTAGGAGCAGCGCGTAACCCGCGACTAGGCTCTTACGCCTCCCAGCTACCAGGAGGCCGGAGGCCCCCATGGCGCCCCTCAAGCCCCTGCTCAGCGACGCGTAGATGCCTATCACCTCCTTCCCAGCTCCCAGCTTGTAGAGGAGGGGTGATACATAGGCCAGTGAGGCCAGCCCGAAATTTCTCAGGAAGCTGGCTAAAGCCAGTGTGCCAATACGTGCATCCCTCAGCTCACGAATAATCACGTGTAATCGTGAGGCTAGCTGCCTCATCAGCGCCTCATATAGGATTTTTCAACTAATGGGCATAACGGTTGAGGGGCTAAAATGTCTCCAAAAACTGCTGCAGCTACTCCTCTGCATCCTCCCACGCATTTAATACTGCAACTCCTGCAAGGCTCTTTCAGCATTCTCTTCCTCAACTTCCTGAACTTATTTAATAATTCACAATTCAACCAAGTTTCGAGCAGATCTATCTCTCGGACATCCCCACAATTAAACTCATCAGGGAACCAGAAACACGGCTTTACGAGCCCTGATGGATTATAGATAAAAGAGTACGTGCAGCGCTGCACTGCTGCCCCGCCGCCTAGTTGAGAGAGTGAAGGAGTACGCCTCATCTAGAGGGATGACATTTGATGAAGCACTAGTGGAAATCGTAGAGATGGGACTCAAAGCTGTAAACAACAATCCTGTAACTTGACGATTTCCCAGTTCACTAATCCAGTAGCGGAAGAAGTGGTAATGAGCATCTCCATTAATGTATAATATCCGCCGCTTAATTGAGTAATAAGATTCCTGAAAGGGAGTTTTTCCATCACTCACAGAGTGTGTAGCGCTTTTGTAATTTAAGATCCCTAATGAGTAAGCTTGTACTTCTATTAGAAATATTTCCTTGATTGTATCGACTACTTTATGATTACTCCACTGAAACTCCCCCTGGCGATCATTAGATTTTTGTACTAGCTACTCTAAAGCAAAGCTTTATGTTATGTCTGGAACTTCTCTAGCAACGCATCTATGCATGCCTGTAGCTAGCGCCGCACTCCAGCCTCGAACGAGGGTTTTTCTCGAGGCCTCGGCCCGACGCCAGGGCCTCCAGTAGTCGCCGCGACAGTCTGTTCTGCTCTTCCAAAAGCTCGCTCTACCTCCTTAGGAGTTCCTCGATATCCCCGAGCACTGCTAGGATTTCGGCCTTCTCGAGCAGATCCGCTATGGCGCCTGCCAGCAAGAGAGCCTTAAAACCTGGCGTAGTTCTCCAGCCTCCTCTTAAGCCCCCTGCTCAGCTTGCCAGCTTGACAGCACGACGCTCACGGTAATCTCTACGTACCTGTACATTGGCGACTTCTTCAGGCCCCTGCCGTACAGCTTTAGCGAGATCCTGGAGGCCTGGGAGGAGGACGTGATGAAGCCCTTCGAGCTGGTGAGGAGCCTCGTGGAGGAGGAGCTGGGTGAGGTAAGGGGCGTGAGGCTCTACGGAGCCCACCTAGACCCCGAATCCATGACGGCTGTCATAGAGTACATGGTGGATTTCAGGGGAGAAGGTAGGAGGGGGGCGCACGGCATGAAGATAGTGCATGCAGAGAACCCCGCGGAAAGCGATAATGGAGTACTACAGGGCTGAGAGAGAAGGCAAGTTAGATAGCTGAGCGCGGACTTTAAACGTTAAGTCAAGCTTGTAGAAGTTAGAAATTGAAAGAAGGTGGGTGCCCTCTAGTGCCGGGGGATGGGATGCAAATCCTGAGCCTAATAGGATCCACCCCCATGGTTAAGC
>QMRZ01000142.1 GCA_003649495.1 Thermoprotei archaeon
CTTCATCAAGGCTGAGTTAATGGCGGAGGCTAGCTTCTCATCCGCCTTCTCCTCGCCATACCTGGGCCCTACAGCGTGTATGACGTAGCGCGCCTTAAGCCTGCCAGCCCCCGTTACTGCTACCCCACCCACGGGGACCGGGCCGTGCTCCCTCACGTACCTATCGCTCTCCTCCTGTATCTCCCACCCACCCTTCCTCACTATCGCAGCTGCAACCCCCCCGCCATGCTTGAGGTAGGGGTTAGCGGCGTTAACTATGGCATCTGCCTCCAGCTCAGTTATGTCACCCTCCACAAGCTCGACAGTTAGCCTGCCTACCCTGAACTCCATCGGGGTAACGGCGCTGGAGACATAATTAACCTTACTTGAGCTCTAACAGCTCAGCAAGCCGCGACATGCTCCTTACCACGCATCCGCGGCCGTGGAAGTAGCTCCCCTCCTCATACCTCCCCAGCCTATCCACCAGGACTCCCCTCAAGCCAGCCATCATTGCCCCTAGGAAATCCTCCCTGAAGTCATCTCCCACGTGGGCTATGATCTCAGCACTAGCTCCCGCCTCCTCCAGCGCCTCTCGGGCCCTCAAGAACATCCTAGGATTCGGCTTTAGCATGCGAACCTCATCGGCGTACACCTGGGCGGTGAGTAGCTCGCCCAGGCCAGTCCTCTCCAGGACCAGCCTAGTGTACCAGCCTGGCCAGAACGTGACATTGCTGACAGCCACTACGGGGACGCCCATGTCCCTCATCTCCACCAGGGCGTGTACAGCATCCTCGAACGCGAGATCGTCTAGGCCCTCTAGGGCCACGGCCCTCGCCACTCCCCTCTTAACATCCTCCCTCGAGGCTCCGAGCTCCCTAGCTAACACCTCTATACACTGTTCAACTATCCTCTCTGGATCCAGCTCGCCTCTAGCCCTCATCTCCTTAACACGCCTATACGCTCTATTCACGCTCTCTAGAGCCTCTGGGACGCTAACTCCAATTACCGCTGAGAGGCTCTTGGACAATGCCCTGAAGAACTTCTCAGTGCTAAGCAAAGTGTTCCAGACATCAACGCTAAGGGCTACTCCCCGGGCCATTAAGGTCACCTATTACGTGGAGGCTGACTGCTCCTAACCTTATTTTCCCTCATACCATCTCCTCTCGTACTCGCCGCCTCACACTCGCCAACACAGAGGTGCTGTCCTTCACGAACTCCCCCAAACCCCCCTAGAGGGTGAGCGTCCTAGTCTTTAAGCTTCCCTTTGCTTTCACTTAGCAGAAGGCTGTGAAGCGGGCGAGTAGCTAATGGCACTGCGCTGCTAAGAGTAGGGTGGCTAGTAGGAGGGGCAGGGCGGTGAAAGGTACGCCATACCTCATCCACCTGAAGAAGTCGACCCTACCAGCCTTCCTAGCCTCCATCAAGCTAGCTGCCACCATGTTCGCTGTGCTGGCGATCAGAGTCGCATTGCCAGCATACGTCCCTGCGAAGAGCAGGGCCCACCACAGCGGCTGGACATTAACTCCGTACACCTCCAGCCCTCTTACAACAGGTATCAGGAATGCGACGGTTAGCACATTATCGAGCACCGCGCTGAGTGCCGCTGCCACCGCTGACACCGCGAACATCAGTAGGATGGGATCCCCATGGCTAAAGGCTACTACCGCGCCAGCCACCTTCTCAACTAGGCCGATGCGCTCCAGCGCCTCTACAGAGGCGAAGAGAAAGAGGAAGAAGAGGAGCACGCCCCACTCAACTCCCTCACTCAATATCTCCCCAACTTCCCTCCTTCTCAAGAATAGCACCACCGTGGCCCCAGTCATCGCGACTGCCAGGAGGGCACTGCTCCTATCTATCCCGAGCAAATCCTCCAAAACTCCGTGGAGAGCAATGCCCGCCATTACGGCGACGAAAAGCGCCCAGGCCTTCAACAGCTCTGAGCTCTCCACCCCAGCTGCTCCCATCAGCTTCTCCGGGCTCTCAACAATGGCCCTATTCAGCTCCTCCAGCTCCTCCCTGAAGACCCAGGTGGCCATCAGAAGGCAGGCCACCAGCGACACTACAGCGGCTGGAGTCGCCCACCGCACAAAGTCTGTGAATGAGAGGTCTGCCTCGAAGGCCAGCAGTATGCCAACGGGATTCCCCACCGCAGTGGCGCTGCTGCCAATGTTGGCAGCGAATACCACGAGCATTACGAGGGGAGTTGGGTCTACCGAGTACTTCAAGGCAACCTCCATTGCCATGGGCACCATGAATAGTGCAGCAGTGACTACCCCCACGAGGGATGAGAAGGCAGCTGTCAGGAAAGTGAAGAGCGCGACTAGGCTGTACGCGCCTCTGCACACCCACCTAGCTAGGGCGGCTACGAGGTGCTCGAAGAGTGCCGCTCTCTCGAGGTACTCGACTATTATCATCATGCAGGCGAGGAAGACTATTATGTCGAGGTGGGAGTACTCCACGAAGCCCCGCGCGTCTATGCTCCCCATGAGGAATAGGAGGGTTAGGCCGAGGAACGCGAACGGTATCTTGTACTCCCAGTAGAGGGCTATCCCCACGAGCATCAGAGCTACCGTGGCCAGGGTAGCGCACTGCCACGCATCGAAGCCGGCCAACGCGCTTAGAGCCGCTACAGCCGCTGGCACGACGACGAGCGCTACTGCCCTGAGCCCCTCCTTGCTAAGTCTTCTCATAACGCTTCCACCTTTAACACTTAACCTCTAACACTTAACTTCAAATTAAGCTACTCAACGCTTATAAGAAGGTCTTCCCACAATTACCCTCCGGGAGGATGGAGGAGTTACTAGCCCAGTTCGCCGAGGCAGTGGGTCAACTGGTCCCCAGGCTGGGGGGGGCCGCTGCTGCGCTAGTAGTAGGGTGGATCCTCGGCAGGCTAATAGGCGCAGCTGCTTCCAGGCTCGTGAAGAAACTGGGGCTGGATGAGCTGGCTGAGGGCAGCGCGATGGCCAGGGTTCTGAGCAGCTATGGCGTTAGCGCTAGCGGCTTCGTAGGGTTGGTAATCAAGTGGACGATCTACGCATCCTCAGTGCTCGTCGCAATCGACCTCCTAGGAGTGCCAGCGCTGGAAAGGTTCTCTGAGGCCGCCATAGAGTACCTCCCCAGCTTCATAGGGGGGATGCTGGTCCTAGTAGGCGGCATAGCGCTCGCCGAGTTCCTAGCCAGGATCTTGGGAGAGTCCCTCTCAGGCCTCCCCTACAGCAGGCTAGTGGTCTTATTCGCGAGGTTTATGTTGTTATCAATAGTCATCACGATGTCATTGATGGTGATGAAGATAGACGCCACCATACTCTACTCTATGCTAAACGCCATGTTCTGGGGCATATCCATCTGCGTGGGCGCGGCCGTCGGCATCGCGCTCGGCTTCAGCTTAAAAGACTACGTGGCCAGCAGCCTGAAGACCTGGGCCGAGACCGCCAGGAAGGCTGAGAGGGAGCGCGAAGTCCAGGAGTACGAGGAGAAGATGAGGGGTTATGAGGAGAGGGTTAAGGAGCTCTGCGAGGAGCTTGAGAGGAGAGAGGAGAAGATAAGGGAGTTGGAGGAGAGGAGCGGAAAGAGGCTTTACGAGTATGAGAGGCTGGAGGCCGACATCAGGGCTAGGCTGGAGGAGCTCGTGGGGGATACGGGCGAGATAATGTATGCCAAAGGCGGGTACAGGATAGTCATCAGCGACATAACCCGCTTCCCTCTCGCGGAGGTGCTTGTGTGCTTGACGAATAATGGGTATAGGGCGATAGTGGAGAAGGGAGATAAGGGGTACGTGATAGATGCCAGGCCAATGAGGCGGTAGCATCTCCCCGACCCGCGCTAGGTACGAACCTTAACCGGGTTCACCCACGCAGCTCTACCCAGCTCATCCACTAGCTCTAGCCTAGCATACCTCCTGAGGGGCAGGTGTCCCTCTACTCTGAGCTCTACGAAACGCCCGTTCACTAGCCTGCCCGTCACCTTCACTGACGATCCTGCAGTCTCCCTCCCCACCTCAAGCCTAAACCCCTTCCCCCCTTCCTCTTCCCACATCTCGACGCTGACAGGCAGATTATCGCTCTTACTCAGCCTCTCCAGGAGCTCTACGCTGAGGTAGGCTCCCCTCGCGCCAGCCGAGAGCACCTTAAAGACTTTAGCGCCGTTCGTCTTGACGTGTATCAACCCCTCCCTTAGCTCCAGGTGCTCGAGCCTCACTCCGCTGGAGGAATAGAACTTCCCCTCCATCAGTGCTTTCATCACCTCCTCCTCATCTAGCTCCTTCACGTCGATCTCGACCCACCCGCCCAGCGCGTCCACCACGTAGTTGTGGGCATCATCCACCGCGAGTCCATAAC
>QMRZ01000143.1 GCA_003649495.1 Thermoprotei archaeon
CCCCCAGCACCCCCCAGGTCCCCAGCCTAGCTGTCGTGGGAAAGCCGCGAGATGTAAGGTGGGAGCTGAGGAGGGAGAAGGGGCGCTGTATTCTATCCACTGATGAGCTAAGGGCCTGCATAAATCTCGAGACGGGCCTCTCAACATTCTACAGCAGCTCGGATAATCGCCCGCTGTTGAGGGAGATTGAGCGGAGGGCGGAGAGGACCAAATTGAGCGGCGAGAGCGCCTATAGTGTTGAGCTCGTCTTCTCCACTGCTAGCAGGGGGCTTTACGGCCTAGGCCAGCACCCCGGCATCTTTAACTACAGGGGGCGTAGCGTCGTGCTCTCACAGGGGAATACCGAGGTTGCAGTACCGCTCCTGGTCTCCAACGATGGGTGGGGCATCCTCTGGGACAACTGCTCTCTGACAAGAGTCGCCAGCTTCAAAATGGGTGATGAGTGGAGGCTGGCGTGGTGGTCAGAGATAGCCGACGTCATCGACTACTACCTACTCTACGGCCCTAGCCTTGATAGGGTGATAGCAGCGTACAGGCAGCTCACGGGCGCCGCTCCCCTGCTGCCCAAGTGGGCCTACGGGTACTGGCAGTCTAAGGAGAGGTACGCCAGCCAGGAGGAGCTCTTGAGCACTGCGCGCGAGTTTAGGAGGCGGAGGATACCGGCTGACATCATTGTTCAGGACTGGAAGTACTGGGGCAGGCACGGGTGGAATGCATTCAAGTTTGACGAGGAGAGTTACCCGGATCCCCGCGAGATGGTGCGTGAACTTCACAGGATCGGCTTTAAGCTCATGATCTCCATATGGCCGCGCTTCGGCGTAGACACCGAGGTCTACAGAGTATTTAAGGAGAGAGGACTCATCCTGCCGGGCACCACGTGCTACGACCCGTTCAGCGAGGAGGGGCGCGAGCTGTACTGGAGCTACATAAAGAGGGCATTCCTCGACATAGGGGTTGACGCTTGGTGGCTCGACGCGACAGAGCCCGAGACAGCTGACCCGGAGGGTAGGTGGGGCTTCTACTATGCATTCCACGATACTAGGACGGCCATGGGGCCGGGGGCCCGCTACCTAAACGCCTACTCCCTCATGACGTGTAGGGCGGTGTACGAGGGGCAGCGCAGCACTACGGATAGAAGAGTCCTGATATTGACGCGTTCTGCGTTCGCGGGTCAGCAGAGGTACGCGGCAGTGACGTGGTCTGGTGACATATGGAGCGATTGGCTGGAGCTTAGGCGCCAGCTGCCAGCTGGGCTCAACTTCTGCCTCTCAGGCCTGCCCTACTGGACTACGGACTGTGGCGGTTTCTTCTCGGGAGATCCCAGCACAGAGGCTTACAGCGAGGTGTTCGTGAGGTGGCTCCAGTGGAGCACCTTCTGCCCCATAATGAGGGTTCACGGCACGCTCTTCGCTAAGGAGCCCTGGAGGTTCGGTCGCGAGGTGGAGGAGGTGATAGTGAAGTACATTAAGCTCAGATACAGGCTCCTACCTTACATCTACTCCCTGGCATGGAGGGTCTACAGCGAGGGTTACACGATGATGAGGCCCCTCGTGATGGACTTCCCCCATGATGAGCACGTCCTGGACCTAGATGACGAGTACATGTTCGGCCCCGCGATCCTAGTGTGTCCCGTGACGGAGCCCGCTAAGCGCAGGAGAGTCTACCTCCCCCCGACGCCAGGGGGCTGGTACGACTTCTGGAGTGGAGAGAGGCTTGAGGGGGGGCGCTGGATCGACGCTGAGGCACCCCTCGATAAAATCCCCCTATACATCCGGGCTGGCTCAGTACTGCCCCTAGGCCCCGTGGTCCAGTACGTAGGGGAGAGGGCTGAGGATCCCATCGAGCTCAGGGTATACCTGGGCGCTCGCGGTAACTTCACCTTGTACGAGGATGACGGCGAGACTTACGGTTATGAGAGAGGGGATTACGCGCTCATACCCATTGAGTGGGATGGAAGGAGGCTCATCATAGGCAGGAGGAGAGGCCGTTTCCCCGGAATGTTAAGCGAGAGGACATTCAGAGTAGTGGTGGTGAGGAGGGGAAGGGGGATCGGCGTGGAGGAGGCAGAGCCCGATGCAGTAATCCACTATGACGGGTCAAGAGTCACGCTTGAGCTAGATTAAGCGAGGAAGCATCAGAGCTGGGGTGGGAGCCTCCACGGGCCACTCAGGCCTAAGCACTTAGGGAAGCTCCCTATAGGCTCTGTAGGCCTCATACCACAGCACTAGGGTTGATACAATGCCCACTACCAGTGCCACTAGGTTATGGGAGGTGAGCGTCTGAGGGTACAGGATCACATACGATACTAGAAGGCTTGTGTTGAACACCGCGTATATCAGGAAACGCGGCAGCCTCAACCTTCCGAGCTTCACGAAGTACTTTAACACTCCTACCTTCACCTCTCGGACAACTCTATACTCGCCATCCTCATTCCTCTCGACTAAGCCCATCTCGACGAGCTTCCTTAAGTGGTATAGGGCTGCGCTCGGGCTCCTGAAGCCCAGGGCCCTCTGCAGCTCCCTCACCCCCAGGCTACCTCCCCTACTCAGCATGTAGTAGTATACTCTGAGCGTATTGCCTCTGAGGCTATACTCCAGATCCTCAGACTCCATCCTCTTATCCCTGAGCCTGCTCGACTCCGTATGTAATGGTGACCGTGGCAGTTACGGAGAGCTCCTCAGGCGGCATCACGGGGGTCGAGAACCCCGCTACCCTGACTTCAGGGATCATCGGCTTAGCCCAGCTCTCGCTAACCGTGATGGAGATAGGCGGCCCAAGCACGAGCCCCGCTGCCTCTGCCACAGTTTTAGCCTTAGCCTCAGCGTCCATGACAGCCGCCTTAATGGCCTCTAGCTTCAGTCTCTCCATGGTATCAGGTTTCAAGGCGAAGCTTATTGAGACCACCTGGTTCGCTCCAGCTGCAACCGCGGCATCAATTACCTCTCCAACCCTGTCCAGCTCCTCTAGCTGAACCTTAACGAGGTGTATGCACTCATAACCCACTAACACCTCCCCCTCATCTCTATCATACTTACGCAGTGGCCTGAGGTAGTAGCTGACAGTCTCTATCTGCTCGACCCCCTTCTCTCTTAATGCTTCAAGCACCTTGTTCATGTGCTCTGCGTTAAGCTCCTGCACTTCGCTAGCTAACTCCCCCCTGGTGATAACTCCGAGAACTATCACAGCGACCTCGGGCTTCGCCGATACCTTGCCAACTCCTGTCACCGTCAATCTCCCCCCGCCTCCCTCAGCCTGAGCAGCAGCACGGCTCGACTGACCGACAACTACCACACGCGGCTCAAAGCTCTCTGTTCTCGCATACGCGCGCATATAGGCGCTGTAAGCCGGAATTACGAGTACTAGGTTGGTGGCTAGAAGGGCTGCAGCTATTAACAGGAGGATCAGCGAGATCCACTTCAGTTCCACTCCTCCCACCGGGTACCCCAGCGCAACGCTCCTGATAACTCTATGCTATTTAACACCTGTTCAAAATAGTAGAACAGAGCATTGAGACACAGGCTCGAGACCTGGGGGAGTGCTACAGGAATAGCTCAGCCATCACGCGGCTCAGTACGAGCTCTCGCACCTTCCTTAAAGGCAAGCCATGTCGGCTAGCAATACGTTCAAGATCGGCGTGCTCCGGCTTTACTCTCACAATCCTGCCCTCTTCGTCATACGCTACCTTGACCCTCACCCTCTCCTCAACCTCATCCACCCTTATGATTACTTCACGGATCTCACGCTCAAGCTTGACTCTGTCGACTAAATCAACCCTTACTCCCAGTGTCCCGAGCTCTGTGAAGAGGACTTCGAGGAGGCTCCACGCGTCTTGCGGCCTCGCTAAGACCTGAACCATGAAGCCTGGGCGCCCCTTCTTAGCTATGGCCGGGTAGTAGTAGACATCGAGCGCCCCCTTCCTCATGAGGACCTCCCTAACGCGGCCCAGGAGTTCTCCATCAACATCGTCTACATTGGTCTCAAGAACTACCACCTGGTCATGCTGATAACGTCCCTCAATCTCCACCTCGAATACTCCCAGAGGCTGCGTGCCGTAATCTCTGGTGCCCGCCCCGTAGCCGCGCCTCAGTACCCTCAGAACTGGCGTACGCGTGACGAAGCCGTCAACTACTGCGCCCAGTATGGCTACACCGGTTGGAGTAGCTAACTCCCCCTCCACCGGCCCCCTCCTGAAGGGCATGCCTAACGCCCTCAGGATCTCTAAGGTAGCAGGCGCTGGCACGGACACCACGCCATGCCGTATCTTAACACTCCCCATCCCTACCCCGCTGGGAGTGGAGACTATCCTGTAGCCTGC
>QMRZ01000144.1 GCA_003649495.1 Thermoprotei archaeon
GGCTATGCGGGAGAGCTCGCTCAGCCTCTTCTCCATGACGCGGGCCGCGAGTGGCTTCCTCAGCAATTCCCTGAGCAGCTCGGGCGGGAGGCGAGCTGTTAACAGCCTAGCCCCCCGGGCCACGCTGCTGGCCACCGAGAGCTCCCTCCTGGACTCCGCGATTAGAGCCCTGGCTAGCGCGAGCTTAGAGCGCCTAGCCTGGGCGCCAGCCCTACTCAGCCTGATAGCTACCGGGCGGGGGGCTGGGGGGCCCACTAGCCTGCTGGCCGCTATGGCGAGCCCCCCTGCACCGCCGGCGAGGGCAGCTGTGAGGATGACCACTGGAAGGCGGGAGACGAGCTGCAGGTACGACGTGATCGCGCGCACTGCCTCCACCACCAGTGGCTTAACCCTCTCAGGCCTCAGAGTGGTGTATGCCAGGCTGGGGTCGCGGCTCCACCTGGCTGAGGGGGGCACCATGATCTGGGCTGATCCGGCCGTGGCGTTAACGAGAATTCTCCACCCCTTCAACTCCGGGGCGCGCTGCTTAGCTTGGACGCCGCTGAGGCTCCTGGCGCGCTGGAGCCATTCGTCGCTCACCCTGGCCCACCACTCACGGCTCTCAACGAGCCAGCTGCAGTTCCCCCTAATCCTCACGAGAGGTTTAGCCGAATAAGTGAGTAGTTCGGCTACTCCCCCCTCGACCTCAAAGACCAGGCTCCCGTTCTCGAGCCTGGGGGGTGCTGTTGCATTGCCCCCGGCTACGGCGTAGACCGCGCCGGCCTTAGCCAGGTAGTAATGGGGTAGGTTGAGCTCATAGACCCTGAGCCCCCCCTCAAGCCTGCCGGGCGCGTCAACCCTGTACTCCAGCCAGTACACTACTGCCCTCTCTAGCCTACACCGGCCGCTCGGTAGCAGCAGCCTCCCAGACCCGTTGAGCACCCAGGCTGCGTGCTCGCTAGTGTGGTTCCGCCCATCAAGCCCTCTCCACTCGCACTTGAAGATCAGCAGGGCTGGTGCCCTCAGGGAGGCATGGCGGGCATCGCGTACTACTGCCACCACAGTATCCCAGGAGGCGGGGAGAGGCGCGCTGGGCTCAAGCCTGGGGACCCACAGGTAGGCCTCCACCAGCGCGGGCACTGCCACCCCGAGCAGCAGGCCTGCGGCCAGCGAGGCTAGACCGACGCGCCAGAGGCGGGGCAGCGGGATGAGCAGCACGCCCACCTCGATCAGGAGGGGGGCTAGCCAGCTCGACTCCCTGAGCAGGATCTCCAGGAACACGAGCGCGATATATGCGGCATTCACCGCGTCCAGCGCCGCTTGTGACGCAACTCCCACCCAGTGGCTAGCCGAGTAGAGAGCCTGAATCACCTGGGGAAGCCCCGCCCCGAGGGCCGCGACGGCTATAGAGGCCTCCAGCAGAGAAGTCGAGGTGACGGCCATCACTAGGCTCCTCTGCAGGTCCTCCACGCCAGCCCTCACCTCGCGCACCCTCCCGAGGGCTGACTGAGGCGTGTAGCCGCTCAGCCCCGCGGTCTCCAGCATCTCGCCTAGGAAGCCCCCACTCACGAGAGAATAGGCCAGTGCTGAGAGGAGTAGCACGCATAGCAGCCCCTCCCCTCGCCTGCCTGTAAATCTCCTGATCAGGAAGTAGGCGGCCAGTACGGCTATAGACGCCGCGATGAGACCCGCGTGCACGGCTGGACTTAGAAGGGAGTCCTAAGGTGCACGTATACTCCCCCGAGCGCCAGGGCCACCGCTCCAGCGAGCGATGAGCCAAGCGCCATGGTTATCAGGGAGCGCACTAGGGCCTCGGCCAGCCTCCAGGCGGCCTTAGCGGCCTCATCAGCTACTGAGAGGGGGTTCCAGCTGGGCCCTAGCTTAGACGCGGCTTCCCCCACCGCGGTGGCGTTTATCGGCTGCACTGTGCTACTGCCCTTGAGGGTGGACTCGGTGAGAGCGGCCGCTAAGGCCACGGGGATTGCAGAGAGGTAGGCGGCCAATAGTGTAGCCCCCAGCCTCCTGACCCTGGGTATACACGTCAGCGTGGAGCCCAGGGGTAGGAGCAAGGGCATGAGCTGGGCGAGCACCTTAGCGTACACCGCCATGGCCAGGTAAGCGACGGCTACTGCCTCGAAGACTATCCTCTGCCACCCCGTCGCTGAGTAAAGAGCCTGCGCCACGGGGTAGGTGAAGGGAGCCACGGAGAGTATGAGCCTCAGCTGCACTAGCCGCGTGATCCACTGCACAGCTAGCTCATGGACTCTACTGAACACCTCGCCAGCCTCAGCCACCTGCCTGCTATCTGGAAGCCCGGCTAGCCCGGCCATCGCGCACACCCGGGCCGCTACCGCAAACAGCGCGTAGATGACCACGACGTATACCAGGACATTAAGCGCCATCTCCAGCAGCTCGAGGGCCCTACCCCTCCTGCCCAGGAACCAGTGGAGCAGCGAGTACGCCGCTATGGCCGCGATGCATACTCCGACTGCTGCGTAGTCGAGGGGGATCTCCGTCATCCTGCTGGGGCCACCCCTAGCAGCGCCAGTATCTTGTTCCAGCCCCTCATAAGCATCGAGTTCAGGACGTTAGCTACGGCTGCCAGCCTCTCGTCGCCGAGGGACCCCATTACGTTCACTAGCAGGAATATCGCCGGTATTATCGCCAGGGTCTCTAGAGCGTGTATCAGCGAGATCACCGCTGAGGATCGGCCAAATGAGCCGCCCACTGACCACCTCACCAGTATGGTGACTAGAGTTATCACGAAGCCGACTATCCCGGCGCCAAACGACAGGGCTACTAGCAGCTCAGCGACTGAGACGAAGGGGCTCATGACCTTCTCCAGGACCTCATCCGCCTGAGCTTGCGCCTGAGCCAGGCTTGCCAGGCACATGATAGCCGCCAGGGATGCCGCCAGAGGGAATGCCCTCCTCACCCTCTCACCCACCCCACTCTACGGTGAGGCTTAAAAAGGCGAAAGGGACTAAGCTGACCAGACCAGCGCAACGCTTATAACGGTAAACCAGGTGAGTGGTTAAACGCAGAACGACCGGAGGCGTGATGCCCTAATGTCAGGCGAAGATCCCACACTTCTGAGAACAAGGCTCAATGAGCTCAAGGAGGCGCTGAGGAAGCTTGAGAAAGAGGCGCTCGAGCTTAGGGAGAGCAGGAATGCGCTGAACTCTGAGGTTAAGGAGCTATCAGCGCAGATCCGCGAGCTCACGGCCGAGTACAGGAGCTTGAAGGAGGAGGCGGCTAAGCTTAGGGAGAGGAGAGAGGAGCTGTACAACCAGATCCAGAAGCTGAAGGGCGAGAGGAATCAGGTAAGGGTCGACTTGAGGGCACTGAGCGACGAGGTCAAGGCCCTGCTAAACGAGCTAAAGACCCTACGCGACACGATTGGGAGGAGGAGGCCAGACGTCTACGAGCTTAGGGAGAAGCTTGAGAGGCTGGAGTGGGAGTACCAGACCCGCACGCTGAGCCCTGAGGAGGAGAGGCACTACGTCGAGAGGATACAGAGCACTGAGTCGCTGTTGGCGGCTGTTGAGAGGTATGATGAGTGTCTAGCTAGGATTAGGGAGCTTAGACAGCTGATAGTGCAGAAGAGGAGCATACTGAGCTCGCTGACTGCTAGAATAAAGGAGCTCTCCTCCCAGTACCTTGAGGTCAAGACCAAGCTGGCGGAGCTGCGGGAGAAGGTCAACGCGATGAGGAGCAAGCTAAGCGAGATGATCGAGAAGAAGGAGGAGCTTAGGAGGAAGGCTGATGAATACCACGCCAAGTACGTGGAGAAGATAAATGAGATAAAGAGGATAAGGGAGGAGCTCGAGAAGACGGCGATCCTGCTCAAGGCGGCTGAGCTGTCACAGATACTTAGGAGGAGGAGGGCTGAGCTCTACGAGGTGGCACTGAAGGCCCTCGAGAAGTACAGGCAGGGCGGGAAACTGACCCTCGACGAGTTTAAATTGCTCATGGAGTTCAACCTCCTTGGACATGAGAAGGCTTCAGGTAGCTCTTGACCTTACGGACTTGAGTAGAGCTTTATCTATAGCGTCCCGCGTAGCTGAGGAGTGCGACCCTAAGCTGCTGATGCTGGAGGCTGGCACTCCCCTCATAAAGGCTGAAGGGATCAGAGCTGTGAGAAGGCTTGCAGAGGAGTTTAGGGAGATTCCCATAGTAGCCGACATGAAGACAGCCGATGCTGGGGAGGTTGAGGCCAAGCTCGCCATAGGCAATGGCGCATCCTACACCACTGTGCTGGCTGTCGCAAGCGACGAGACCATTGCGCGCGTAGTCGACGCCGCACACAGGATGGGCGGGAAGGTGATAGGTGAC
>QMRZ01000145.1 GCA_003649495.1 Thermoprotei archaeon
AAGGCCCTCGAAGCCGCGCCAGAAGCCAGGGTTGCCGCCAGCGAGCCGACGCTCGCCCACTGGTTAAGCCGCGCCACCACGCTGCCCACCATCGCTGGCGGCAGGATTGCGCCGAGCAGGGCGGTCCACGCCGGCTGCGTCAAGGAGGCTGCGAGAGCCCTAGCGGTCAGGAGCGCGATAGCCCACTCGGCGTCTTTAACCGCGTTACTAGCATTAGCGCGATTGAGGCCGCGAGGCCGCCGGCGAACACCAGGTACTTCTTGCGCCTCACCCTATCGGCCAGGTACCCCCACGCTGGCTGCAGCACGGTCGAGGCCAGGTTCGAGAGCGAGTGCAGCATGCCGAGCTGCAGCGACGAGGCGCCCAGCTTAGCCACGTAGAGACCGGCGAAGGGGGCCGACATACCAATGCTAGCCGAGGCCGCGAACGCCCTGACGTAGATCAACCTGAGATTCCTCTCAAGACTCCTCGAGGCCACATGCCCACGGCGAGGACCCTATTAAGTCAGTTAAGGCCGGGAGGCCTCACCCATCGGCAGGTAGCCAAAATCATCACCCATACTGCGAGAATCGTGCAGAGCAAAAAGCGTTGAGGGGCAGCCGGGAGTCCCCCTCACCCCCGCGGGGGCCAACCTTACCTGCCTTCATCCACGAAGGCATTAATTCAATGTTCGCTTAAAGACCGTGAGCGTTACATGCTTGATTTTGTGTGATGTACTACCGGGGGGTCGTTTAGGGCCCGGCTGCCCCGTTATCTTAAATGAGACCATATTATTTAAACATTTCGGACGAGGGATACGGGTATACGCCCTGGGCGCAGAGCCCATACGTGGCTCGAGTGCGGCGTCCAGACACGTATGGAGGCTACATGGCTCCAGCCTGTACATGCTCGCGGCCTCCTAATCCTGATGCGGGGAGGGTTCCTCCACGTAGAGGGCGAAGAGGGAGGCAGTTAGGAGGCCCATCCCTCCAGCTAGCCAGAAGGGTACTATGTAGCCTGTGAGATCATAGCCGAGGAGCCTGAAGCTCCTCTCAGCGTAAGCCTCGACTATGTAGCCCCCCATGAGGGCTCCCATTAGCACGCCCGAGTTGTAGAAGAGCTGCTGTACGCCGAATACCGTGCCCCTCAAGCCTGGGGGCGCTAGGTCGGCTTGAAGTGCGCGCATGCTCGGCGCGGATAGGCTGAAGACCATGCTGATGAGGACCCCGACAGCCAGCAGGAGCACGTAGCTCCTCGTCAGGGGTAAGAGGAACATAGCAGCGCGCCCGGCGAAGTACCCGACCAGTGCTACCGGCTTCCTCCTCCTCACGCGATCTGTGAGCCAGCCGGCCAGCATAGTCGCGGGCACCGCCACGAGGGAGAACACCGTGAAGAAGATGCCAATGTACAGCGGGTCGCTCACCACCTCCTCGACTACGTAAGCTACTGCCGCCGTGTTCAGGATCCCCATGGCCAGCCCATTTACGAGGCCGTTGATGTACATCACCTTTAGGCTGCGGGACACTGTGGGCGGCAGGTCCCTGAGCCCCCTGATGACGCCGCGCAGCCCCTCAACACGCGTCGAGCCCCTCGAGATGGGTGGTAGGAGCAGTAGAGTTATGGTAGACACCGCGCACGTGGCCGCCAGCAGGGCCATGGGGGCCTTAAGCGCCAGTATCAGGCCCCCAGGCCCCACAGCAGCTAGGCATAATTTATACACAGCCACCCCGAGGCTCGGGCCAGCAACCTGTGCTATGAGCATCGACGACGAGTATATTGAGATCGCCTTCCCCCTCGACCACTTCGGGGTGACCTCAGCCAGGTATGCCTCAGCCACGGGCCACACCATCGCCGAAGCCACTCCCTGCAGCGCCCTCAGGCCTACGAATGCAGTCAGGTCGTTGAATGCTAGGAAGCCTAGGGCGGCAGCAGTGTAGATCCCCATGCCGAGCATTATGACCCCCCTCTTGCCGAGCGCATCGCTCAGGAAACCAACGAGCCCGGCGACAGGCGCCCTAGCCGCCATGAATGCCGCCATTAGGGCGCCCAGCTCCACGGCACCCACGTGCGCCTCCACGGTGCCCGCAGCCTCGGGAGGCTCCCTCAACACCCCCTTGATAGCCAGCACCAGGTAGGGGAATAGCGGGCTCATCGCCGAGAACCCCAAGTTCACTACGAACGAGGCTGCGACTAGAACTGCGAGGGGCCTTAACCAGCCTTGATCACCCCGTCCTCCCACAGCGGCATACGGCGCGTGGAGGTATTAAGTACTTCACTTCCTCAAAGCCTTATCAGGGGGCCCGCCTCTACATTAAGCGTGGATCCCCGGATAGAGGCACACTACTACAGGGACGAGGTGGCTAGGGAGATTGCGGATTTCTCGAGGAATAGGTGGCTAGCGCTGGAGGGCGAGGGCGCTGAGGGGAGGGTGTTCATCAGGTGGTGGAGGGGTAGGCCCATCACTGTGTCATCCCCCCATGACCTGAAGGCCCTCGTCAGGAGCTTCAGGGGGCTCAACCTCAGGTCCATATACGCGACAGTCGGTATCTATCGGCGAGCTGAGCGCAGGGAGGACGTGGAGGATCCGGGGAATGTCGTGGCAGTTACGCCAAGCTGGGATGTAGACGCATCCCTCGAGGACTGGGAGGCGGCCGTAGAGGCGGCTAGGCTCATAGTCGAGTTCCTCGAAGAGCACGGCGTCACCGAGTCAGTTTACTTGAAGTGGTCCGGCGAGGGCGTGCACGTCCACATACACGAAGGGGCGCTCTCGGCTGAGCTCCTCGCGAGGGTGACGCCCCTCAAGGCAGCTCACGCGATAGTTGAGTACTCCCTGCACAAGCTCAAGGAGAGCCTGCTCCGCCTAGCCTCGGAACACGCTGTGCTGAAGGTTGAGAACCTGATGGAGCACAAGAGAGTATTCACAGTCCCCCTCTCAGTCCACAGGAGAGTCGATAAGGTGGCCGTGTGCTTCAAGCCCGATCAGCTAGACTCCTTCGATCCATCCTGGGCAGATCTAACGAACTTCAAGCATGACACGAGGTGGAGAGAGCACCGCGAGGGCGAGGCTGATCAGCTGGCCCTCGAGGCCCTGAGGGCGCTGGGGGGGCTCCAGCCCTCATCCCCGGTCAGGACTCGCGTGGGCGCTGAAGAGCGGAGGGGCAGGCTGGGCAGGTTTCAGGTTATGGCGTTGTTGCAGGCTGCTAGGTATTACCTGTTGATGGGGGATTTGGAGCGTGCCAAGTCATTCGGCCTCAACAGGGCGATATTCTACGCGTGGGCGAAGAGGCGCGGCAGGGGAGCGAGGCCCGGCGCCCGCCCCCCAGGCACGAGAGCCCCCAGGAAGGCGGTTAAGCGGGTTAAGGTCGCCGGCGAAGAGGTGTACGTGTCGGAGGATGGGTGGTTCGTGATGGGCGGCGTGGAGCAGAGGCCCGCTGACTACGATAGGCAGGTGGCTAGCGCGATAAGCGGGGTTGTGCCCTACGAGGAGGCCTGGAGGCGCGCCCTCGAGTACCTGAGGCAGTTCCCCCGAAGCGTGCTGGAGGACCCTCAGGAGTTCTACAGGAGGGCCTACGAGCCGGTCAGGGACGAGTTCCTGGATAGGGTGCTCAGGAGGAGGCCGCGGAGCTCGACGCTGGACGAGTTCCTCTAGAGCACCCTCTCTCTAAACAGCCTCAGGAAGGCCTCGACGTCCACCTCTCTGCACACCTCGGCATTGGGCTCACCGCCCGTGATGACGGTGTAGCCCCTCGTGTAGCGCCCCTGAACCTCCACCTCCACGTGCGCAGGCTCCAGGCTCACGAGCCCGCTGTTGAAGGATACCGCCACTGCCAGGGGGTCGTGGAGAATAGGGTTATGCCCAGCCCAGGCTCTCCACGCCCTGGTGTAGGCCGCCAACACCTCCTTATACTCTTCGCCGCCCGCGTAGAGCTCCTGGAGCATCTCATCGCTCATAACGCACTTCAGCGTGACGTCCAGCCCCACTAGGATCTTCTCACAGCTCGCGCCTATAACCGCCCTGGCAGCCTCCGGGTCGCACCTTATGTTATACTCAGCTGTGTTGAGCGAGTATGCCCCGCCCATCGTCACTAGCCTAACCCTCCCCACCAGGTCGGGCCGCTTCATGAACAGGAGAGCCAGGTTCGTCAGGGGGCCCAGAGTTATGATCACATCTACCCCTCCCCCCTCCACGAGCTCCTCTAGGAGGTCTACAGCGTGCCTCTCCACGACGTTAGAGTAGCTATCCCCGCTGCCCAGAGCCGTCGAGTAGATTGGGGGCCTCCCGGGAGCCTCGCCGTACAGGGGCTTGGAGGACCCCGGCGCCA
>QMRZ01000146.1 GCA_003649495.1 Thermoprotei archaeon
CCCTCTATGATGCTTATCGCGAGCTGCGCCCCCGTTCCCAGGGCGGCGTACTCCTCTTCTATTATCGCGCCGAGAGGATCTAGCACGTAGATGTGCGGCCCCTCCTCATCCACCCCGCCAACGATCGTCTCCACCAGGTAGGGCATCAGCTTACTGCTGTAGAGTATGAGGGAGAGCAGCTTAGCCACGCTGTAGACCCTAGGTCTGAGCCCGCTCTCGAGCTCGAAGAGCTTCATCTCAGCCTCGAGCACCCTAGCCAGCGTCTGCATATCCGCGATGAAACCCGCGCTAGCTACGCCAGCCCTGTCCAGGACCTTGAAGACCTTCTTCCCCGCCTTGCTCATCAGCATGTAGCCGTAAGTCACGCGCTTATCAGCAGCTAGCACCACGCCCTCCTCAGCCTTAATGCCCACAGCCGTAGCGCCCGGGTAGTAGTAGGCCAACCCAACCCCCCTCCACCCTTAGTGGAGAGACTTAAAAGGTGTTTGTCAAGCCTCAGCCCACCCCGCCTCATCCCGCTCGAGATGCGCTCTCGGCAGAGACTCCCCTCACTGCCCATGGCCCCCGCCTAGAGCAGTAGCTACGACTCATCCAGCCACGTGCAGAAACCTCTGGTGCTAACCAGCAGCGGGCGTGCTTCAATAACTAGGGGAGATGGACCTCGGTAAAGGGGGAGGTGCCTCACCACTCGGCTTGGGACAGCGGAGCCTCATCGGGCGCCTCCACCTCAACTCGCTCACCTCCGGCTTAAAAACGTTGATTGTCAGCAGGCCTCATTGAGGCAGCGCAGCTGGCGGCTAGTGATGAGGGACCTAGTTTAAATAGCTGCTCTCCTTAGGTAGCTGCGCAGGAGGGGGTCCAGCTTGATAATAAGGCTGAGGGAGCTGGAGAGGATCAGGCTGAGGAGGGGGGTCTTGATTCAGGGGCTCCCTGGGATAGGGCTTGTCGGCAAGATGGCGGTAGACTACATAATCAGGGAGCTCAAGCTGCCTAAGGTCGCTGAGCTGTACTCGGAGGGCTTCTTCCTGCACGGCGGTAACGTGGGGGTGCTCGTTGATGAGAGGGCTGTACTCAAGCTGCCCACCTACGACTTCCACCTCTACAGGGGTGGGGAGCGGGACCTGATATTCCTCACCGCTCCCGTCCAGCCCGTCAGCTGGACACAGTACGAGGTGGCTGAGCACGTGTTAGACTACTTCCAGTCGGCAGGCGGGGTAGAGGTAGTGGGAGTGTGTGGCACGACGATGGGGGATGGGCCTGGCGTGTACTTCGCGACTGCCAGCGCGGAGGTAGCTGACGAGCTAGTGAAGTTGGGCTTCAAGCCCTCGCCGGGCGGCGTGATCACGGGGGCTTGCGGCTTACTCCCAGCTCTCGCAGCCCTGAGGGGGCTCAAGGCATACGTCCTAATGGGCTACACTACGCGCGTCGAGCCGGACCCCGCTGCAGCGAAGCTGCTAGTACAGGCGCTATGCAGGCTTTACGGCCTGAAGGTCGACCTCAAGAACCTTGATCTCCTAATAGAGGAGCTGAAGAGGCGGGAGGCTGAGATGCTGAAGGCCCTCAGAGAGGCTGCAAGGGAGAGGAGGGGAGAGGCTCCACCCTTCTACGTGTGAATGAAGCACTGGGAGAAGGTAGCTCAGCCAAGAGCTGTCTATCCGAAAACTGGTAAAACTCTACTCTCAGAGGCTTAGCGAAAGGAGAGGCGATGCCGGTGAGTGACGTCACCGCACTAGCGGGCTCTAGGGAGGAGCAGGCTTCGTGGGCTCTTTTCTGCGTATAGGCTCAACTCTCCTCACGTGTTCTTCTCTTAACAGGGCCAGCACGGCTTCCCTAATTATGTCGGATACCGATGGATAGAGGCCAGCGTCAACGAGGCTCTTCAGAGCCTTGTACATCTCGTGGGAGATCCTCACCGAGATCCTGACCACGGTAACACATCAAAGCCGTAGTAGATAAGTTCATCACCGCCCCCTGGACTCAGGGCTCCAGACCCTCGTCACAGCTCGGCGGGGATATGGAGGGGAAGCTCCTTAAAAATGCGTGTATCGGTAACGCGTGGCTAGTGCACCGCCCCCGCTCCCCGGGACTTACGCGTTATTGGTGAAGTTGCCGGATGGCTTACGCGTCAAAGTGCGTGGGCGCACCCACTTACTTGCGCCAGGCACGTACGTGTACGTGGGCTCGGCGCTGGGGCCGGGAGGGCTGAGGGCAAGGCTGGTGAGGCACTTCTCGAGGAGTAAGCGCTTGAGGTGGCACATAGATCAGGTAACGTGCACTGTCGCACCCATGCTGGCAGTCTACGCGGTCTCCAGTGAGAAGCTGGAGTGCGCGCTAGTGAGTGAGCTGCTCCGTAGGGGCTTCCGGGCCCCAGTGAGGGGCTTCGGGTCTAGCGACTGCTCTCAGGGCTGTCCCGCCCACCTGCTGGCCTGCTCCTCCAGCCTCCCCAGGTGCCTTAGGCTGATACTCGAGGCTTTCCTGGCGCTGAGGCTGCGCCCCCGCCTGCTATATCACCTCCACCCTGCAGACTCCTTCTAGCGCCCTCCTAAACTTGTCCGCATCTCTATCACTCCCTACTATGGCGCCGTAGTGCATCGGTATTGCTAGCTCCGGCCTTATCCTCTTGGCAGCCTCCACAGCCTCCTCAGCATTCATCACGTACACTCCACTCACGGGGAGGAGCGCTACGTCGACTTGGCCCCTGAGCCCCTCCATCTCGGGGATTAGGTCGGTGTCGCCAGCGTGGTATATCCTCACACCAGCCAGCTCGACGATGACGCCTATGCCCCCATAGGGGCGGGGGTGGAAGGGCTTCCCAACGTTGTAAGCTGGCACTGCCCTCACCCTTACTCCCTTAATATTTATCTCGTCGCCGGGCTTCAACAGCTCAACCCTGTACTTCAAGCCGCTGAGCTTACGGCTGCAGTTAGCGGCGGCGACCACCACTCCATCCTCCTTGAGCACCTTAGCCAGGTCCTCAACGCTGCAGTGATCGTAGTGGTCGTGCGTACATATGGCGAGGTCCCCATCCCGGCTCGCAGCCTCCACCCTGAATGGGTCGATGTAGACGACGACACCACCGCCCTCAAGCCTAAAAGCAGCGTGGCAAAGCCTTCTTATCCTAACACCCTTGAACTCGACCTCCCCCACGGTGGCCACCACTTGTCCCTACTGCCCCACCGTTTAAAGCTATGGCTTCCAGCGCCAACTGCCACCTCAGCCCCCCGCTACCCGGCCAACACAGAGGGTCTAAAAGGAGAGTTTGCGCCTCAGTACTGGGGAGTAAGCATGAGGCTCAATGAGTACGCCCGCAAGATAGCGGTGACCCTGCTCCTGGAGGGTCTGAAGGCGGTGGACCCCCAGCGGCTCATATTGGAGAGAGTCAAGGTTGAGGAGGGAGTGCTGAGAGCTGGAGGCAGAGAGCAGGATGTGCGTAATGGCGTGTACGTAGTGGCGCTTGGCAAGGCCGCTGGCGAGATGGCTAGGGCTGTAGAGGAGCTGCTCGGCGAGCTCGTGAGGGCTGGCGTGGCGGCAGTGCCGCGCGGCTCGCCCAGGGTTGAGCTTAGGAGAGTGCGGGTCATCGAGGCTGGTCACCCATACCCCGATGAGGGGAGCCTGGAGGCCGCTCGCCTAGCGCTCAAGCTGGCTCAGGCGGCCAGGCAGGAGAAGCTCCCCCTCCTAGTCCTGATCTCGGGAGGTGGCTCTGCCCTCATGGAGATGCCAGCTCCGGGCCTCACGCTCGACGACTTGAGGAGGACCACGGAGCTCCTCCTCAAGTCGGGGGCGACGATAGACGAGATAAACGCAGTCCGAAAGCACTTATCAGCCGTCAAGGGTGGCCAGCTAGCAGCTGCCGCCCACCCCTCTCCCGTGCTATCCCTCGTGATATCTGACGTAGTGGGCGATAGGCTGGATGTAATAGCCTCAGGGCCCACAAGCCCGGATCCCACGACCTACAGTGATGCGAGGTCGGTACTGGAGCGCTACGGGCTCCTAGATAAGGTCCCACAGGCAGTCCTCAAGGTCCTCGAGGAGGGGCGTAAGGGCGAGAGGCCTGAGACCCCCAAGCCTGGTGACCCCAGGCTAGAGGGCGTGGCTAACGTGGTGATCGGGAATAACATGACCGCCCTGCTCGCCATGGAGGCGTACGCTAGGCGCATGGGGCTGAACGCCGTGGTGTTATCCAGCATGATCCAGGGGGAGGCGAGAGAGGCTGCGAAGTTCCTAGCCGCCATAGCGCTGGAAGTCAAGCGCAGCTCAG
>QMRZ01000147.1 GCA_003649495.1 Thermoprotei archaeon
CCCAAGGCCCTCGAAGCCGCGCCAGAAGCCAGGGTTGCCGCCAGCGAGCCGACGCTCGCCCACTGGTTAAGCCGCGCCACCACGCTGCCCACCATCGCTGGCGGCAACCCTGGCTTCTGGCGCGGCTTCGAGGGCCTTGGGCGTGAGGGGAGTGGGCGAATTCGCGATCCCCCTGACGCTGGCGGGAGCCGCCGGTGTCGTAGCTGCAGTGTCCGTGCTGCCGCTCAGGGAGGGGGAGGCGGCTGCTGAGAGGAGGCCCCTGAGGGAGGTGGTGAGGATGGTTGTGAGTGATGCCGAGTATATGAGGTTCGTGGCCCTCAACTTCGGGTATGGCGCGTTCATGTCAATGACGTGGCCAGCCTTCACCTACTCCACGGCCATCGAGGCTGGCTTTGGAGTATTCGAGCAGGCTGTGAGGACTGTGGTGGGCAGCGTGATGGGGATAGCCACCCAGCAGTTCCTGAGGGGGAGGATAGACAGGTGCGATAAGTACAGGCTGCTAGGCTTGGGGAGGACTATGCTAGCAGTCTACCCCCTAGTCTTCGCGGCAGCCCCATCCTTCTGGCCCATCCTAGCCGTCACAGTGGTCGGGGAGGTCTTCGTCCAGGTGAGCATGACAGCCATCGCAGCGCTGCTGCTGGAGCTCCCGCCGAAAGGGCTAGTGGGTAGTTACACTGCTGTCTACAACCTGTTGACAGGCCTGGCATTCTCGCTGGGCTCCGCCCTAGGGGGCCTAGTTATGGAGTTCGCATCCCCCTGCCTTGGCCTCCCGCTGAGCGTGGACATGGTCTTCCTCACCTCGGCTGTGGGGAGAATAGTTTTTGGGGTCCTCCTCATGAAGTCGTTCAGGGAGAGGAGTTGAGGATACTCACAGTAGTCAGCGAGTCCTCCTCCAAGTCCATTAAGCTGGCTGTAGAGCTGGCGAAGCTCACGCGCGGCTCGCTGGTATTCATGTACGTCCTGAGGAGGGGCGTGGTGAGGGGGAGGAGAGTCTGCATCGACGCGCTAGTGCCAGCTGAGGAGGGGATCCAGGTGCACGCGCCATTCTCAGGCCTCTTCAAGAGATTGACGGTGGCGGCCTTCGAGAAGCTGGAGGAGTGCTTAGCTCTCGCCAGGGAGGAGGGCGTAGAGGCTAAGGTAGTGGTGTGTGAGGGGGAGTATGCGCCCACAGTAGCTGAGGAGGCCCGGAAGGGCTACGACCTAGTCGTGCTGTCCTACGTCAAGCTAGACAAGCCCCTCAGGGAGGTGCTTGAAAGGATAACAGCGCCCGCCCTGCTCGTGAAGGAGGCCTACCCCGACTAGGACAGCTCGCCCTCCTCCAGGCTCGCCAGCAGCTCATCCAGCCTGGCAGCCGCGAAGCCGACCACGTAGTCGCCAGCCCCGTACGTGATCAACACCTCATCCCCCACCTTGACCAGGCCGCACGGGAATATCGTGTAGGGCCGGTCCCCCACCACCTCGTAAGGAGCGCGCGGCTCCATGATGTAGTGGGGCGTGACCGCCTCTACAGCGACTCCACGCGCTGAGAGCCTTAGCCGCACCGCGAAGACCCTATAGACGATCCCCTCCCTATCCACGGCGTGGACTAGTGCCACAACAGATTCCGCGCCTACCTGAAGGGGGGGTGCCGCCCAGCCTAGCTTGCTCTCGAAGGGCGCGGGCCTCAACACCTCAAAGCCCCCCTGCACCTCAACCTCCCTAAGCCCTGCTCCAGCCGTCAGCACCGAATCGTCGAGCATGCTCACGACAAGGTGGAACGAGCCGCTGAGCAGGTGGGGCCTGTGGAAGAGGTAGAGGCGCTCCCCGACTTCACAGAGGAAGGCATCCTTATCGCTCACCAAGCCAGCCCCCTGAGGCAGCTTGAAGACTAGGCGTTTCTCCCACCTCCCAGCTTCGCGGACTGCTGTGACGGGCAGAGTCTTCTCAATCTGCGCCTCGGGGTCGAAGTAGCTTAGCGTCCTCCCCGTGTACGTCATGTAAGGCCTGCCCCCAATGCTGTAGACGCGGGGGTCCTCCGCCCCCCATATGTCGAAGCGCGTTGAGGGGGTGACCACGACGTCTCCCACGTAGCTGTTAAGGCTCACGCCGCCCCCCTCCAGGTCCTCGAGGGGGATCCTCAGCTCAACTATGCTGCTGACGTACTTGTAGTAGCCAAGTACTATGCGGGGGTAGACGTAGAGTTCCTCCCCCGCGAGGCGCGCCCCCGCGTTGAAAGCCGTGAGGGGGTGGGGTACTGGGTAGTTGCGCAGTATTATCCTGGAGGGGCTGAGCACACCCCGCCTCTCGAAGATATCCCTCGTTACGTTCTGCCTGACCTCGCCAGCCTCCCTCATGCCCTCAGCTGGCTGGAATAGCTCCTCCACGTCGAGCCCCAAGCCACCAGCGGAGTGTGAGACACATAACTTTATCTCCCAGGGCTTGAGAGGTGTGTGAGATGTGGCACGTGCACGGAGTCCTGGTAAATCTCCTGGGCCTAGTGCTAGGGCTGGCGGTCATAGCAGCGCTGATCGTGATCGGCCTCCTCATAATAATACTGCTAGTGAAGGCCTTCATAATGCTCCTCCCAGCGGGGCTCGTAGCGGCAGCCGTATGGCTCCTGACAGGCGACCTGGGGCTAGCGGCCATAGCCTTCGTAGTGGTAGCGCTCCTATCGCTCATCAAGCTGCTCTAGCAGTAGCTACTGACGCGCACAGGACGCGTCCAATAGCCTGTTAAAGCAGTAATTACCGGAGGCTTAAAGCCCTAAACATGCTCCTCCAGCTTGCAGAACTATTCGTCGAGTAACTCTCTTCACATGAAGCCCATCGGCCCTCTTCCACGAGGGGGTTTGGAGCCCCCCTGAGCAGGTGTGGGCGTCACGCTATATAACGGCCGCGTGGTTTGAGGCTTGTGAACTCGAGAGAGAGGGCGGTTAGGGCGCTGAGCCTTGAGGAGCCGGATAGGGTCCCGGTCTTCGATTATGATGTGAACTCGCCGGTTGCTTCCAAGATCCTCGGCAGGACTGCGTACACGGGGATAGGGGCTAGGGCCTACTCCCTCTACTACGACTTGCTGCTCAAGGGGAGGAGGGACGAGCTGGTCAAGAGGAGGATGGAGGACTGGGTTGAGCTCTACGAGCGGCTTGACCTTGACATAGTGCCAGCCCGCCTCGTCTGGCCGCGCTCGGTGGACTACAGGAGGCACCTCAGGAGGGTCTCCAGTACCGAGTACCTGTGGGAGTGGGGCGAGGTCGGCGGCTTCAAGGTCTGGTACCTGGAGAAGCTGGACTTCGAGACGGACTTCGCCTCTACCGTCGATTCCTGGCTGAGGAGAGGCGGGCTGGAGGCGCTTGAAGCCTACGTCAAGTCGCTTGAGGAGAGCGGGCCTGAGGTGGGGGACTACTCCGCCTTTGAGCTCATAGAGTACGTGGTGAGGCGGGTTGGCGATAGGAGGCTGGTGATGGGGGACGTGGGCAGCGGCAGCTTCCCCGTGGGCCACGACTGGTACCACGTGTTCGCCAAGGCTCTCTACAAGCGCCCAGACCTTGTGAGGAGGCTGATAAGCTGCTCCGTGAGGAGGGCTGAGGAGGCGATAAAGGTCGCTGTGGACCTGGGGGTCGAGGCTGTGAGCTGCGGCGCTGACATTGCGGGCATGGATGGCCCCCTGATCTCCCCGAGGCACTTCAGGGAGTTCATCCTCCCAGCCCTGAAGAGGGTCACAGACCTCTGCCACAGGCTGGGCGTATTCTTCATAAAGCACACTGACGGCAATGTGAAGCCCATAGAGAGGGAGTTCATGGTGGAGTCCGGCATCGACGGCTACCTGGCGGTGGAGCCGAGGGCTGGGATGGACATAGGAGAGCTCAAGGAGAAGTACGGGGACAGGGTCGCGCTCCTCGGCAATGTAGACTGCGCCTACACGCTAGTCTACGGCTCCGAGGAGGACGTGAGGAGGGAGACGCGCGCCGTGATAGACGCGGCGGCGGGCGGCGGGGGGCTCGTAGTGGCCTCCAGCAACTCCATACACTCCGGCGTCAAGGCTGAGAACTTCCTGGCAATGATCTCGGAGGCTAGGAGGTATGGCGTCTACCCCCTGAGGAGGAGGGGAGGGGGCCGCGACTACAGGGGCAGGGTAGTTAGGGCGAGGCCCCTCGAGGGCTTCGAGGCCGATGAAGAGGGGAACGTGTGGAGGAGCTACCTGCTCGAGGTTGAAATCACCGGCAGGAGTAAGCGGTGGCCAGCCCCCCTGGAGAGCGGCGGCGCGAGGAGGGGGAG
>QMRZ01000148.1 GCA_003649495.1 Thermoprotei archaeon
CATTAGGGGCGGGGCTCGAATGGCGGTGCTGGTGGGCGGCCTCGATAACAGGTTTAGGCGGGGGGAGCCAAACTACAGGTACGCCGCGACGCGGGCATTCATGGACGCCTACTCAGGCGCGCTGAAGGGGGGGAAGCCCCTGGAGGAGGGGCTCTACATGGTGGGGCCCCTGGCAGCTATGATGACCTACTACTCCGCATACGAGTTCCCCGCAGTCGCGATCCTGCCCTACGCGGATGCAAGTGGGGCCGACCCACTGGCGGCTAAGGAGGCAGTGGACTTGGTGGCCAGGATCCTCGGCGTGGAGGTGGACACCTCGGAGCTGCTGCGCCTAGCTGAGGAGAAAGCCAAGCTTGAGAGGGAGCTGGAGGAGGTTCGGAAGAGGGCTGAGCGGGGGGAGGAGACCCCCACGTTCTACGTGTGAGGCTGGGAGAGGGCCAGTACCAACTTGAGGAAGGCTAGGGTATCGCCGACGCTGGTGAAGGGCCTCAGGAACGCCCTGAGCCCAGCCCTCCTAAGCCTCTTGACTATCTCCACCGCGGCAGCCTCATGCCTCGCCTCATAGACCACCACCGCCAGCCTATAGCGGCCTAGGCCCCTCACGAACCACGCTACATCTGAGGCTAGGGCGGCCGCAGCCCTCGGCTCGTCCATGTCAATGGCCGACTCGTACTGGGAGAGGGGGTAGGTGGAGTCCAGCTCTAGGGGCACGACTCCGTACGCCGCAGACGCAACTACCACGTGGACCCTCTCCCTGAGCAGCGCGTCCCCCGCTACAGCCTTGGCGAGCTCCGCTATCCACCCGAACCTGGAGAAGGGCTTCACCTCGGTCTCGAGGGCTAGGAGGAGGGCGTCAGCTGGGGGAGGCGTGTACCTCTCCCTGAGCCTGTGGAGGTGCCTGTAAACCTCCGGCCGCCCCCTGCTGACCTCATCGTAGAAGAACAGCCCGCTGACCACGCCCCGCGCCACCGGGTGGTGCCGCTCGATGAACGCCACGTACCTCTCATACTCCCTCAGCGCCTGCAGCAGGCTTGGGTGGCTCCTGGCCCGCAGCTCCAACAGCTCCCACAGGGAGCCCTCCCTTATGGCATTCCTTATCCTCCTCAGCTCCGCTCTCAACACGTAGAGGTTATGTAGGGCCAGCCTGTACACCCTCTCCTGGTAGGGCATCTCCCTAAGCTCATCCACGCTCAGCTTAGAGCAGATGGGGCACTCACAGGGGAGGTCGCCCAGGTCCTCTAGCCTGTAAACGCCGTGTGGCGTCATGTAGCGCCCATCCCTGGCGTAGAGGGCGTAGGAGGCCGAGTCGAAGAGGTCTACCCCCATCGCCACGGCCAGGGCCAGCATGTGGGGGTTCCCAGCCCCGAAGAGGTGGAGGGGCTTGCCGGGCGGCAGGTTCATCTTGGCGGTCATGACCAGCCTGACCAGCTCCCTGTAGTTGTAGTTCTCCATCAGCTGGACTGGCCCACCCACCGCGTAAATGTCATAGTCCAGCTTGGCCAGCTCCCTCGCCGCCCTGGCCACTATGTCCAGGTACACGCCGCCCTGCACTGGGCCTACCAGCAGCATATCCCCCCTATCGACCTCCAGGGCCTCCCGCGCCCTCCTGATAGTCTCCTCAACCTCCCTGGCTACAGTCTCCCTCGAGACCCCGTGGCGCGTGGGTATGTCTAGTATCACTCCTATGTCGCTGCCCAGCTTGACCTGGTACTCCACTATCTCGAGGGGCTTGACCTCAACCTCCCCGTACTCCATCAGCTGGTAGGCCCCTGAGTCAGTCATGATCGGGGTCTCCACCCCGAGCAGGCCGTGGACGCCCATCTCGAGTGCCACGTCGCCGTACCTCCTCTTTATCAGGTAAGCGTTGGTCATTAGGAGCCCGTAGCCCAGCTCAGCCACCTCCCTCGGAGGCACTACGTTGAGCCCCGGATTTATGACAGGGGCTAGCGCTGGCGTCTCCACTACCCCTCTTCTCGTCTTGAGGCGCCCGACCCTCCCCAGCAGGTCCTTGTCTACTATCTCGAAGCAGTCCCTCATGCTCTATGCTTGCTACGCCACTCCTCTACGAACCTCTCGTAGATCGTCCTAACTCTCTCAGCTATAGGGCCGGAGCCCTCGACGCCCCTCTCAGTGACTCTGATCCTATCCATCACGAGTATCAGCCTAGCTTCCGGCATGTACTTGACCATCTTGGGGAACACCTCCTCCAGCCTCCTAGCCAGCTCGCCCATGTCGAGCGGGGCCTCCGTCAGCCTTATCTCCGATATCACATGGCCGTAGAGGACCACCCTGGGGTAGACCTCGCCGCTCGGATCCCTCACATCGCCGAGCACAACGCTGTACCTGGAGGTCTCGTAGCCGAGGAGCACGCCCTCGTACTTCTCGCCAGCCACAGTCTTGACTATCACGTGCTTATCGAGGAGGGAGCTCATCTCAGCGTTAAACCTCCTAGCAGCAGAGTCGTAGTAGCTCATAACCCATCACGCAGGTAGACATCGCTTAAGATATAAGTGTTGCACCGAGCAGTAGAGGAGCCACATATTTTAAGGGGAGGACTAGGTTAGCGCGGGCATGAGGGCTGTAGTCACGTCAGTGGAGCGGTACGACTACGCCAGGGTCCTATGCATAGGGATGAAGTCGGGGGAGGCCGAGCTCAAGCTAGAGCTACCACTGAAGATACTTGAGGAGGTCGGCTGGAGGCCCTCTGAGGGCGACGAGGTGGAGGTGGAGCTCGCGAGCGAGAGGGGGAGCCTCGAGGAGTGGGACATAGTCCTGTCAGGGCGCCTCCTCAGCGCTGAGGGACAGGCTATCACCTACAGCTTCGGCGGCCTGCTGTGCACGATTAGGGGGGCGCGGCTTGAAGCTCCTGAGCGGGTCTACCTGCGCCTGAGGATCCCGCCCCGCGCCTCAGGGCGCTGACCACACTTATTTCTCATCGCCTCCATACCATCACGATGAGACCCCCAGCCTCGCCGAAGGAGAACCTGCTCATGGCGCTGAGGCACGAGGAGCCCTACTGGCTGCCGTGCCCCATGTTCGATGGATCAGTGATCACTGTGAGCCACGGGCTAGTTGAACACTGCCTGGAGGGCAGGGACGCCTGGGGGGTCGAGTGGGTGCTCAAGGACGCTAGATCGGGGAGCTTCCCCGTGACGCACCCGCTGAAGGACCCTGAGATGATCGACGATTACCCCTTCCCCTCCCCCGAGGAAGCCGACTTGGCCTCGGCTGTGAGGGCAGCTAAGGAGGTCAAGAGGGATGAGGTGCTGGTAGCTGGCGATAATGGGTGGGGGCTCTTTGAGAGGGCGTGGCTCCTGGTGGGGATGGAGAGGCTATTCGTCTGGTCCTACAGGTACCCCGGCGCCGTCAAGAGGCTCATCGAGAGGATAGCGGAGGTCAAGGTGGGGCTCACCAGGAGGCTGGCAGAGGAGGCTGAGGTGGACATGGTGCTGTACGGCGACGACTGGGGGATGAATGACAGGCTGCTCTTCCCACCCGAGTGGTGGAGGGAGTTCATAAGGCCCTGGCAGGCCAGGCTGTACAGGGCAGCTAAGGAGTACGGAGTGCTCGTCTACCAGCACAGCGACGGGCGGGTTGAGGATCTCATCCCAGACCTCGTAGAGCTGGGGGTTGACGTAATCAACGTGCAGCCCGAGTGCAACAACTGGCCCCTGATAAAGAGGAGGTATGGGAGGCGAGTAACGCTGTGGGGAGGCGTGAGCGCGCGCACCCTAGACCTCGGCACCCCGGGAGACGTTGAGCGCGAGGTCAGGGCTGCCGCCGAGCTAGGCCGCGACGGCGGCGTCGTGCTAGCACCGGGCCACAGCATGAGGTACCCACCTGAGAACGTGGAGGCTATGAGGAGAGCCTGGATAAAGTACGGGTGGTATAGGCGCTAGCCGCCGCGGCGTCACGCCCCGAGGTACCGGTCGAGGAACAGGACTGCGGGTAACAGCAGCTTGAGCGCGTCCTCAATCCTCCGTATGGCGTGGCCCGCGTCTGGGATCACGTGGAGCTCGAACGTCTTGCCCTCCTCCACGAGCTTCTGGACGTAGCGCAGCACCGGCCTCAGGGGGGTCCTGCTGTCGTTCTGGGGGTGGAGTATGCATATGGGGGCCCTCAGCCTCTCGACGTAGTGTATGGCCGACCTCTCCCTCCACAGCTCGCGCCTCCCCCCGAACAGCACCTCGATGAACTTCCTGAAGAAGGAGTCGCTGAGCCCGTACATCTCCTCCC
>QMRZ01000149.1 GCA_003649495.1 Thermoprotei archaeon
CCTGGGGGGTGCTGGGGGTGGGAGAGTAGGTCACACGTAGTATGTCACTATCGTACACGCGTAGCCTCACAGCTCCCCAGGGGCCTCGGGCTAGAATGCCATCAGCCAGCTCTTCCACGTAGCTCATCTAGCTTAGTGTAAGGGGGATGGTATTTCACAGTTTCCACTGCCAGCTAGCGCTAGCCGCCGTAGTACCCGAGTAGTACAGCGTAGCCTATCACGTGTCCCTTACAAGCCCTTAAGACTTCTCCAGCCGTGGCGCCTGCAGCTAGCTCCAGCTTGCGATCTAGCGCCAGGAGCAGGAACACGTAGCGATGCCTGCTGCCTGGGGGCGGGGCTGGGCCTCCATAGCCTAGCCTGCCGTAATCATTCACTCCTTGGAGGCCATAGGGAGTCTCAGCCTCTGCTGGCACCCCCTCAGGCAGGCCCGTGAGTTCAGGTGGTATGTTGTAGAGGAGCCAGTGGTAAAAGATGCCCCCTGGTGCATCTGGGTCGTAGACTATGAGGGCGTAGGCGGTCGTCTCGGGCGGGCCTCCCCTCCACCGTAGGGGAGGCGATTTATTGTCCCCCCTCAAGGAGTACTTGGCTGGGATCTCGCTGCCGTTACCGAACGCGGGGCTTTCAAGTATGAACGCTGTCCTCGCTTCCTCTATAAGGTCGCGAGGCTCCGGCATCCCTGGTCTCTGGCTCGGTAATATGAGTCCTATCAGGATTAGCGTGATGGCTGCGACTAAGGCCATCAGGTGCTTCAGCCTCGCCACAAGGCACCTACGAATTTCGAGCTAAATATCATTCCACGGCTCGGTGACTACCTAGAAATAGGAGGGCTTCACGTAATGGCGAGTTGAGGGGGAGGCTTAGGGCGCTGGCTACCTCAAGCTTCACGGCTTTCGTGGGGACAGCTGCCTTTAGGGTGAGCATCCCAGCTGTGGCCTATTATGTTAGGGAGGAGCTTAGCGGGGCTATGGCAGAGGTGGGCCTGTTGACCAGCGCATTCTTCACGGCTAGAGCGGCGGCAGCCCTCCTGGCGGGCAGAGCTTTAGAGGCTGGAGCCAGGACAGCGTTACTTGCGTCTCTCTGCTTTGCGGTTAACGCGGCCGTGGCCCAGCTTTACATGCTGAGCAGCACCTGGCTTGCCGCATCCCTCCTAAAGCTCGTACAGGGCATCCTAAATGGCCTTGCATGGGTCTCCATACAGTATGCCTTAGGCCTCTCTGTAGAGGCGCGCCTCAGGGGAAGGGCGTACTCAGTTTACTTTGCCATGGGATCACTCGGGAGCATGATGGGTAACGTAATTTACTCGATCCTCGGGGAGGGGGGCATGTGGAAGGCGTTGACCGCCTCCTCCCTCCTATTCGTAGCTACAGCTGTCACGGCTGCTATGGTGCCTGAGCCACCCGCTGCGCGTAAGGTTAAGGCTAAGAGGAGCTCTCCTCCCCCAGCCACAGGTGTAGGAGGTCTCAACATACAGGTGTTAACCGCCATAGCTAGCATACGCGCAGCATCGGCACTCATAGGGGGAGACCTGATATACGTTTACCTGAGGGAGGCGTGTGGAGCATCGCGCCAGGCAGTAGCCTTGGTAGTGGGGCTATGCGACGTGGCTGGCATAGCTGCTAGCTTCGCTATATCGTGGGTCGCTGACAGGGGGAGAGACCTGGCCGCCATGGCTCTGGCGAGCGTGTCGGCCTTGAGCGGCGGCGTGCTATTCGCTGTGAGGAGCCCTCTAACGTTGCTGGCTGGCTATGCTCTGTTCGCGATTGGGGCTAGAAGCCTAACCCCCCTGACTAGGAGGGTAGCCACCACGTATGCCGAGATGAAGGGCATGGCTGTCGGCGCAGTCAATGCTGTGGGGAACTTCAGTACTGCGCTGAGCTCACCCCTCATAGGAGGCTTACTGGATGTGTTGGATTACCAGACGGTAAACGTGGCCGGGGTCGAGATATTAATCGCGATGGCTGTGATAGACTTGGTGATTGCTGCAGGGGCCTGCATCCCCCTAACCCTGCTAGCGAAGCTCGGCTCCTCCCGGCCGGCCTCTAGGGAGTACGCATCACGGCGCTCTGGGGCCCTAAGCACCTAGTCACCACACAGCACCTTCAGGCGAGGAGGGTAGCCTCTAGGCATCGTGTACTTACCACCCCGCCACGTCACATCTACGTGATAGCCACGGCTCAGCAGCGAGCACTGTGCCCTGAATGCAACTCTGATCTCAACTTTCGCGCCGGGCCTGACCACGTAGTATTGTCTCACAAGCGCTACCGTCATATCGGGGAGGAACATTAAATCCCTCCTCACTTTCACCTCTACGTAGCCATCATAGCCTGTGCTGGAGCTTAACCTGATGACGGCGTGTACGAGCGTCCCCTCCCTAACCTCCTCAACTATAGAGTCATTAAACTCCCAGAAGGCCTCAGCCACTTCCAGAGAGCCGCTCCCCTCCATCAAGAACCTTTCCAGCAACTCCTCCGACGCGACGTAAATGGCAGCCAGCACTGAGGCGAGCACCAGTAATATAATAAGCAGGGCTAATACACTCCCCCAGCCTCCTAGTCTCAGTGCGCTCCCGGGGTCGCGCGTCATCGCTGAGGGAAGAAACGCGCTAGGAACTTCTTAGCTAACAGCAGCCCCTCCTCATAGCTGAAGTAGGGGTCTTCATGCTCGATGCTTATGGCGTAGTCGTAGCCGTGTTTCCTGAGTATGCTGAAGAATTTGCTCCAGTCCAGCTGACCAAAGCCGGGCAGTCTGTGTGGACACCATCCTCCGGCGGTGATGCCGAGCTCCCTGATCCTATCCCAGAGCACCTCCGCATCCTTTGCGTGGACGTGGTAGATGCGATCTCCAAACTCGTCGGCCGCCTTGAGCGGGTCTATTAGCTGGCATATCAGGTGGCTAGGGTCGAACTCCAGGCCTAGGCTTTCTGAGCCCAGCTCCTCGAACACTCTGCGCCATATATCGGGCCTATACATGATGTTGCCCGGGCAGTTCTCTATAGCTATTCTAATCCCGTAGTCCTCCGCCTTCCTAATGATGGGTGGCCATACCCTCTTTATCTCCCTTAAATTCTCGTCCAGCCCACCCGGGTACTTGCCAAGCCACCCCGTGACCACACTCTTTTCCAGCTTGTAAGACGCCTCGAGTATTCTTGTGAAGTGAGTTATGTGTGCCTTCCTGGTAGAGCTATCAGGGTGTATGGGGTTGCCGTAAAAGCCAAGGGCGCTTATGACGATGCCCTCCTGCTCCTCGAGCCCCTTGACCGAGCTAGGATTCTTAATGACTTCCTCTAAATCCACGAATTGGGAGCCTAGGGGGAGGGTTATGCTTATGGAATCGAAGCCGTGTTCGCGAGCCCACCTCAGACTCCTCTGTAGATCACCCAGCTGGCCGCCTGTTAGGAAGCCCAGCAGCATCAAGTATCCCACGCCTGGAGGCTAATAAGGGGAGCGCAGCTCCAATAGCTGCAGCTCTCAGTAGGCTCAAGTACTTCGAAAGCTACCGACCCCTCCATCCGAGGGTCTCGTACTACGCTGGCCTAAGCAACTTAACGTGCACCCGCGTGTACTGCTTTAAGGCGTCAACAAGCTTGCGAGCTTTGGTGAGCGGCGGCTCTAGAAGCCCATTCCCGTAGTTATCATAGCCCACGTAAACGGCCTCGGGCCGTATGCGCATGATGGCGTTAACGAAGTCCTCAAGGTCGAAGTCCCGAATAGGCTCTACTACTATCACCTTGCGCGGCCACTCGAGCCCCTCCATCACCCTAATCCTCTCACTCGGCTTTGGGGCTTTCGAGACTTGCTCATAGCCTTCATCTCTGTTCGTCTCTATTGTAGCGCCTAGCACCGTATTCTCGGGCATTACGTCCAGGAACTCGAGGTAGCGGGCGGGTTCTTCGTGAGGAAGAAGAACGTAGTCTGGGGGAAGCGCCTCACGTGCTCCAGCACCCGGAGTATCCAGCTACGGGGGACCCAGACGCCGTTCTCCCGCTCCGTAGCTTCATGTAGCGAATTACATCTTTCTGTATCCGCCGCGGAGCGGGTCATCGCGGCTCTCCATCCCCCGGCTCCCCGCCCTTCGGGAGTCCGTCCGCCCCAGTCGCCTGGGGCTTCACGCGGGCTCCCTGTGGCGAGGAGGGGTTCACGATAGTCCCCCTCACCTAGATCATCGAGTTCATCCCCACGCCTGACACCATCATCGCCCCCCATAAATC
>QMRZ01000150.1 GCA_003649495.1 Thermoprotei archaeon
GAGGAGGTTGATGCTAGGCTGTGTGACGCCGCCGAGCCCGTTGCTGAGAGGCTAGCTGAATCAGGGTGGCTACCAGGGCCGGGCTACAGCCGAGTATTGAGGGGGCTCACTGAGGAGAAGCTCACATTCCAGGGGAGGCTGGGGAGAGGCCTGTGGCACGGCACGCCAGTAGAGGAGGCGCTGCCCGTCGAGTTCCAGGAATTCGATGACAGGGTCGAGACTCCAGAGGGCGCTTACCTCAGAGTGGTGGATCCGGAGCACCCCCTGATGAGGGGGATACCCTGGGAGGCCTGCCCTCCCCTCCTGGGCTACAACAGGGCTAAGCTCAAGCCAGGCGCTAAGCTACTGGCTACAATCTCGAGGGCTGGTAGAGCTGAGGAAGACCCGCTGATAGCGGTCTGGGACTATGGGAGTGGCAGATCCATGGCGTTCGCTAGCGACATAACTCCGCACTGGGGCACCAACTTCATAGGCTGGGACTACTACAAGCCCTTCTGGGTTAGGGCCATCAAGTGGCTGGCTGGAGAGCTTTAGTAGGCCCATAAAAGCCGTTGTTCTTTACTCCCCACCACTCTAAGGCTAGTACTTGACGGTGAGAGTCACGGCCACGCCTGGCTCGCTCCTAATCCTCACCACCGGAGCTGGGGATCCATCACTATTCTAGCTGGCAGCATTAGGCGAGCGGCCTCCGAGACGTCGTACCACTTGTCCACACGCCCCCTCTCCGCCGAGACGGCGATATCCCTAGCCACGCCATACGTCCTCGGGTCGAATACGTCCACGCCGTCCAGGCGTATTGCGTGTATCTCGTGGCGGTAGCCCTCCCGCCCAGTCTCCGGCCTAGCGCTCCACGTATCCCTGAAGCACGCGACCAGGAGTTTCGGCCGTCCATCAGGTAAGTCGTGTAGTGCGGGTGGCCCACCTGCACGTACTGGGAGTGTAGTGGGAGTATCGACTGCAGGTAGGCGACTAGGAGGCCCACGCTGAACTCGACGCCCGGCTTCTTGTGGCGGCCGAAGTCGGCCGTGGAGGGGCCCAGCCCCACCTTTACCTTCCACTAGCCGAACTCGTCGCTCTCGTAGAACAGCGCCATCCTCGGGAGGAGCGTCATGTCGCACACGTCGTTATCAAGTTCATGCTGGAACGCGTACCCCTCATCCAGCACCAGCGAGACCTCCTCTGGTGAGTCAACGTTATCCAGGTATCCGAGCTTAACAAGCTGGCCTCTCGGGATCGTAGTTAATGCCTGCCTAGTCCTCCCGTAGGCACCTATCGGGGCTATTGGCAGCCCGTGATCGCCAGACTCGGAGTAGACCTCCCGGTAGGCGCGCAGGCCCCACCCCTCATCAAAGTACAGGACGTAGGCGTGCCTGCCCACTGAGAGCGTCACAAGATACTCCCTCCTAGCCGCGTTAAAGGTGGCGCGCACAGCGCTTAGGCATGCGTCACGCCTGGCGGGCACCAGGATAGGTGTCTCCTTGAAGACTGGGGCCTCCACGCTCGCGCGCATGACTAGGCGCCTGGCGCTGCTCAAGTCCACCGTCAGATCCTTCTCGATGGGCGCCACTCACAGCTCCCTCAAGGGCACCGCAGGGTCCTCTCCCCGAGGAACAGGAGGTAGTAGCAGGGCCCAAAGGGGTTATAGACCACATACGGGCTCCCCACATCTCCCCTCAAGTCCCGTATAGGCAGGCGGTAGGGCTCCAGGACGGAGACCACCTTCATATCCTCCCTCAACACCCCTACCACCCTCAAGAGCATTGCTGCACTCGGTTCGATAGGCCTCAGCCTGTAATAATAGGTTCGGGAATCCAACCTCTGCTCATAAGCTCCCTGAAGCACTACGTGCCTCCCGAAGTCTGGGAGGGCTATCACCAGCCTGCCCGTCAGCTTAACGTTCAGGAGGATAAACCCCACTCCGGGACGCCACGACGGTTCTGGTGAGGCGTCCCTCGACCCCATCTCCCGCCAGGACGTAGGCCTTACAGGCCCCGGCCCTGTTGCTTAAGGGGCCTTGAGTGAGTTTAGGGCCGCCTTCTCCCTTCCACGCTCGTCGAAGAGGGCCATGGGGCTCCACCCGAACGAGAGGGGCATCTCGGGCGGGGTCTTTAGCCTCCTCGCCCTCCTAGCTGTGACGTAGACCTCCGGGCTCCAGTAGAATGCCCCCCTCAGGCCGAGGCGCTTAGCGCATGAAATGAAGTCCCTGATCCACTTAGCCTGCCCCTCCCGCGTCAGGGGGTAGCCCGGGGACTCTCTGCCCATGAACCAGAACTGGCCTCTAGGCCGGCGGCTCGGGTAGGCGTACTCAGCCACTACCAGCTGCCTCCCCAAGTCCCTGGCCAGCTCGCTCAGCTCCTCGAGGACGCTGAAGCTGGCGCCGAACATTGAGGGGTAGAACGAGATGCAGAGCACGTCGTACTCCAAGCCGTACTCCTCCATAGCCGCGAGGAATGAGGCGATGAGGCGGTGGTCCCACCACTTACCCAGGTGGATGGCGGTCACCGCGGCTGGATCCACGCTCCTCACGGCGCTGAGCGCCGCCCTCAGGATCTCAGCTTCGCGCCGCCATATCCTCCTCTTGAGCCACCTCAGGTCGCGCCTCCTCTTCTTATCTGAGGCGAAGATCCCGCACAGGCCGTAGTCCACCTCATTGCCAACCTGGTAGAGCACTGGCCTGAACTCCATCTGGAGGATGCGCTCGACGACCTCGGCGACGTACCTCTCCGCAGCCGCCGCCCTCTCCTCCACGCTCAGCGCTGCCCAGGCCCTGGGGGCGGGCTGCTTGTAGAGGTCTGCCCACCCCTCGGAGAGGAATATCACTAGGTAGATGGACATGCCGGCTCGGCGCGCCATCTCCATCACGAGGGAGGCGTAGCGGAGCCTGCAGGGCCCTTCATCGCCCACCCAGAGCCTAACCCTAGCGCAGTTAACCCCCTTCTCAGCTAGGAAGCGGTACAGGTCCCCTATGGGCTCGCCCCTCCTCGTCCTCCACTCGAAGCCCAGGCCTCTCATCAGGGGAACGTAGTTAGCATCAACTCCGTTGAGGAAGTCCACGCTGCCAGTACGAGACTCATGGGAAAAACGTTTACGCGTCCGCAGCTAACGGCGCTGGAGCCTCCTCAGGCCCTCTCGGCTTTAATCCAGAGCTCCTGAGCCTCCCCCAGCACCTCAGCCTCGCTCCTACTGGTCTCGACTAGCTGGTGCCTGGCGTATAGGGGCTTCCTCTCCTCAAGCTCGGTCAGCCTCAGCTCCACAGCTCTCCTGAGGGGGTGGGTGGCCACCGACACGTAGGCCCTCACTATCGCGGCGACCGTGGCCTCCTGGAGGATTAGGGTCTGGTCCTTCAGCTCTACCACGAGCCTGATGTGCGTATGCCCCTCCGGGATGAACGCTATCAGGCGCCTGACGTCCTCATTCCTGTAGACCCTCGCCGCCACACGCGTAGGCGCGTGATGCTGGTTAAAGGTTTAAGGGTTGTCTCCTGGGACCTCCGCCCGTGCTGTACACGGCTACAGCTATAGCTGTTACAAGGCGCACTCGTAGCTGTAGCTGCGCTGGTGTGGCTCGCCGCGCCTATTGGGGTGCAGCCTCACGGTGCTGAGGAGTTGCTGCCCCTTGGAGCGGTTAGCGGCCTAGGGAGATGTGAAGTGAAAGGAGGCGTGGACGATGATCGATGGCAACATCCCAGATGTAGTGTTCGTGGTTACGATCTCCAGGGTAGACGTGTTGTCAGACCGTTCACCGCATCCGTGGCTTCACGTAGTGCATCTCTCCGCGTCGGCCATGGATGGGTTCACCGCGGCTGGCACCCCCGGCCACTCCTGGGTAATCGGGGCTCGCCAGGGGCTCACCACCCCCAGTAATCACCGAGTTCGGGGCGGCAGCTTTAGGAGAAGCTCCACATTTAGAGGTATGGAAAACACAGCTACGATGCAGAAAGCTATCTAAGTGTTACTGCCCCTTTAACCGGAGATGCTTGAGCGCGGGCCCCTTGGTGATGGCATCCGTATATATCGCGGGCGTGAGGGCTACTCAGGATGGGCAGAGGAGGTGAGAGAGTGGGGGGCAGGGTAGCCGACGTCGACGAGTTCCTGTACTCGTGTGGCCTCGAGGTCCTCCACCCGGGCGGCCTGGAGAAGACAGATGAGATGGCTAGGATGTGCGGGGTGGGGA
>QMRZ01000151.1 GCA_003649495.1 Thermoprotei archaeon
TCTCGAGCTACTGGAGAAGCGGGCTGTGGGGGAGGGCGTTTATGCCTTGAAGCTCCTATCCTCCGACACTAGGGGGTCCTTCCCGAGGATTATAGAGGTGCTCCACGGGCTATTCGGCTTCAAGATACTCAGGACGAGCGTCCGCGAGCCCACAGTGGAGGATGTCTACATGAAGGTGATAGGCGGTGGGAGTCGCCGAGAGGCTTAGAGGGGAGCTAGAGCAGCTCATTAAGTTGATCAAGTGGACCCTCACTGGCAGAGTGGTGGCATACAGCAGGACTGAGTACTTCATCTGGGCCTTCCCTTTCGAGGCGATCAACTTGGTAGTTGGAGCCCTGGCGTGGGTATACTTCACGTTCATCTTCCCCACGAGGACTTCCAGCGTGATCAGCGAGTATAGCACAGACGTGGTCTCCTACCTGCTGGTGGGCATGGCCTTCAACACGTACTTCGGCTGCGCGCTACATGACACCCAGCGCGTAGTCGTGGGACTCTTCAAGTGGAGGATGTTCTTCGGCGACACCATGATAAGCATGGGCGAGTACCTGAGGTACGCCGGGATACCCCGCTGGGCGTGGATCGCCAACACCCTACTCTGGAGCTACATCCAGAGGACATCTCACTTCGCGGTATACATGATCGTCGCCGCCCTCCTCGGCGTCCCACTCCTAAGGGCCGAGGCGGCGAGCTACCTCTCAGCCCTATTAGCCCTGCTGCTTGCAGTTGTGGCGCTGACGGGGGTGGGCCTGCTAGGCGCCTCTATAATCCTCTTCTCTAGGAATCCCTGGGCTACCCTAGACCCCCTTACCTGGTTCGTGAGCCTCGCCACATCACTGTTCGCAGGCGTCTACTTCCCCCCAGAGCTACTGCCTAGCTGGCTCCAGCTGCTAAGCGAGGCTCTCCCCCAGACCCACGCCCTCAGGATAGCGAGGCGCTGCCTCCTCCTAGGCACTCCGCTCAGTCAGCAGCTCGCAGACCTCGTAAAGTTACTAGCCTTGATACTGCTTTACATCTCCTCAGGCTTGATAGCCACAAAACACGCTGTTAGGTAAGTTGAGAAGAGAGGATTAAAGTTCTAGAGGCTACGCCTCACTTGCTCTAACTCGAGGATGCCAGCCTTTTCAGTGTGATCGCGTTAATGCAGATCGCCATTACTTCAGGTTCTCTGACAAGTTCTGAGGGGAGTGATACGCATCAGCGGCTTAATGTCTTACATTTGTGTGACACATATCACAGCGAGTGAGAACGTATGTGCCATAGTTAGCGTGCGGCTTAAGGAGGAGTATGAGAGCTTCGACTAACATGTATGAGACTAAGCTGCTGGTAAGGGAGCGCGACTTTCGTAATTACCACTATTCATAGTCGTCTAGCCCTCTTATAGGCTCTTCTTCTATGCTCAACTACTAGGACTACTATGCTACGTCTCTCATGATCCAGCGAGGCTACAACCCTGTAGTCTCCAATCCTTAGGCTGTAAAGAGGCATGCCTTTAAGCTTCTTGAAGTAACGGAGGGGGCTTAGAGAGGCTTCCTCAACCGCCTCGATTATTCTCTCAGCAGTCTCCCTCTTCAGTTTCTTCAGATCTCTGACTGCGGTCCTGGTCCAGTACACTCTGTACCTCATTCACCTCCCTTCGATTTCCAGCTCCCTCTTCACATCCTCAGTAGTATAAAGGCGGCCAGCCTTAACGTCGTTGAGAGCCTCCTCAATCCTCCTCAGGGTCTCCTCTGACAATGGCTCCTCATCGATCCTTGCCTCAATGAGCCTCTTAATCACAGAGTCGTAGGGCTCTCTAGGATGAAGCTTAAGCTCGTCGAGTAGCTGCTTAACCTCCCTACTAACCTGAATAGTGGTCTTCATAGCCGATTATAATAAACTGTAGATGTCTATAAGCCTTCACCTAAGCCGAGCAATTCTCTGAATCACTTTAAGAACTTGCTGTATATTACCATGTCCATTCCATAGAAGTGCTTCCTGAGGAAGCCCTCAGGCACGAAGCCCGCCTCCACGTAAAGTTTTATCGCGGGCTTCAGGGCCACTGGAGTCCATAGATACACCTTATGAGCACCCCTCCTCTTAGACTCCTTTATGAACTCCTCGAGGAGTCTAAGGCCAATGCCCCTCCCCCTGTACTCCCTCCTCACGCCTATGACGCCTAGGCGGCTGACGCCAGCTGTGACGCTGCCCTCAGCGAAGCCTATTATCTGGCCCTCCTCCTAAGCGACCAACACAATGCTGCTAGGCCTCTCTAAGAACCTCTTAATCCTCTCCCTCACTTCAGCTGACTTGTAACGCCTCAACTCGGCCTCCAGGAACTCATCCGGTAAAAACACCTCTCAAGCTCTCCCAAACTGCCTTCTCACAATTCAATAGCTGCCTAACATCATCGATATTAGCGCTTCTTATCCTGGCCATAGTGCACAATCCCCAGATCTTTAATTATTAATCCCACTTTAGACTACATTCTCTTAACATAGAGCGGGGAAGTAAGCCTGAAATTTCTCATGAGAAAGCTAGGCTGGGTTAAAATATCGTCCCGATGACTGAATGCTATACATGAAGCAGGGAGGAACCTACGACGTCCCGGTTTAGGATGTACTATACGTACAACATTGCAGTGAAGTAATGGTAGGTGAATCTTCTCATATTATATCATAACTTAAATCTTAGAGAGACCCTTTGCGCCACATATTAGGGGGGAAGTCGTAAGAGTGAATGCCGCTGATGCTCGCTACTCCTATAGGACTAGCCCTTCGCGGTATATCTTCATGTAGCCTCTCCTGTAGATGACGTAGCCTGAGAGGAAGGTGAGGATCGCCGCTATGGCGTATACCACGTATTCTCGGCTCAGGATCCTCATCCCCTCGAACAGCACCTTACGCCAGACGAGGTATGCCCAGGACTGGGGGAGGAGTCACACAGCACTCCTCAGGGCTGGGGGCAGTACCGTGAGGGGGAAGTACTGGCCGGAGAAGACGTACTCGATGATGCGTACCACCGAGCTAACTATCTCGTACTTCTTAGTGATGTAGGTGATGCCGTTCTCAAACTAATTGAGCCCAACGTTCATCAATATCCAGAGGGGGATGAAGAGGGCTAGGGCGAGGGGATCAGCCGAGATCCCGCCCAGCGCCGCTAGGGTAAGCGCGTAGACGAGGGTTGGGGGGAGGATGTAGCGGAGGAATATTGCGATCCAGTCCCTCAGGAGTATGAGCCACGGGGGTATTGGGCTCGAGTAGGCCTGGTAGAAGCTGCCCAGGTGTAAGGCGAAGCTATACTTGAATGGGTTGACCATGCGCCCAAGCAGGATCCCGCTAAGCAGGAAGAGAACAGGGCTACTAGTGCCGTAGTCGGCTATCCCCCGCTGATACACTATAGAGCTCCCTAGGAAGTAGTAAGTGAGGAGGGGGGCTAGGATGTCCGTCACGAGCATCAGCACAGTCGACTTATAGCTCACGAACTCGTACGCTATGATCGGGATCGTGTAGTACCAGAGAACTCTCAACACACGCCTAAACTTCCTGATCACCCCCACCACCTTTGACCATGATCCTGAAGACCTCACTCAACGTGGGCCTCTCGTAAGAGAGGGACTTCACTTCACAGCCTAGCCTCGAGGCCAGCTCAATGATCTCCCTAGGCTTTAAGCTCCCCTTCTCCGCCTTGATTAATACCACGCCCCCCCTGGCTGATGCTGAGAATACTCCCTCAAGCTGTTCGAGGGCCTTAGCGAAGCCCTCCACACCGCCTCCGGCGAGGACGATCCTTATCCTATCCTCCCTTGAGGCGTACTCCCTCAGCTCATCTGGGCTCGCCAGTGCTATTACCCTCCCCCTATTCAGCATCAATATCCTATCGCAGAGGTACTCAGCCTCCTCCATGTTCTGGGTAGTGAGGAGTATTGTCCTGCCCTCCTCCCTAGCTACTCTCCTCAGAACCTTCCACACCTCCATGCATGATGCCGGGTCCATGTGGACGGTCGGCTCATCAAGCACTAGTATGGGCATGTCGTAGAGGAGTAGCTCCGCCAGCTTGAGCCTAGCCTTCATCCCACTGGAGAATCGGGAGGGCCACTCACTCCTCCACTCCCAGAGGCCAACCATCTTCAAAGCCTCCTCAGCCCTCCTCCTCAAGTCCCCGCGCGCCCAGTGGATTGACCCCACCA
>QMRZ01000152.1 GCA_003649495.1 Thermoprotei archaeon
CGTACACGGAGGCCCCGATCTCGACCTTAACCCAGTGGGCGCGGGGCTCCTCAGCTAGGGCCTCCCCCGCATAGTCAAGCACGCTCACAGGGACGCCCAGCTCCTCGCCGTAGGCCTGGAGCTCCTCCTCGAGCTTCAAGCCCAGTTCCCAGTCTCTCCTAAGCCTCCTCAGCTCCTCGGCTAGGGCCTCCCTGAACTGCTCGAGCTCCTCCTCACCCGCATCCTCGAGGAACTCCAGCACTTCTCGAGCACTGATCGCCTCGGGGCTGAGGAGCGAGACTCCCTCGTCCAGCCCCTCTGAGACTACTGCGCGGAGGAGCTTCACAGCCTCCTCCACGGGGTCCTCTGGAGGCTCCCCGTGAGGATCGAACATGAGCTCAGCCACGAACCCGGCGTATCGCCTCACCAGGCGTCTCCTAGGCAGCCTCATCAACTGGCGCCCCCACAAGGTGTGTGGCGAGGCCTTAAAAGCCGCTCAGCCCGGGCCCTCGCGAGGGTTCGTATCGGCGGCTCCTGACCAGCCCGGTGGAGAGAGGTTTGAGGACGTGAATATTCGTGAGAGTTCAAGTAGGGAGAAGCTCATAGCGGGTTCGACGCGCCCATCCTCGCGGGGCTAGTGCTCGCGCTAGCCGAGCTGTTTATGTGAGCTGCGGGGGGTGAGCGTTAAAAAGCCGCGGCGTAACCTCCCGGTGGATGAGGCTCGCTGAGAAGCTGTTGGCAGTCCTCAAGCAGCTGGTGAGGTGGCTGGTGGAGGGACATAAGGTGAGGGTGGGCGGCGCGCTCAGCGAGGGGGAGCGGGCCGCCGCCATTATGCTGGCCGCCTCCTCTGGCATGCTGCCGGGGGTCCCCCGCTCCACAGCTTACAGCCAGGCGGGGGTGGTCCTGAGGATAGCTGAGGAGGAGAGGAGGAGGGCGCGGGCGTTAGCAGGTGGCGAGGAGCCTGCCGGGGGCTGAGGGCGCTGATGCTCAGGGTCTGAGGTTGAGGCAGGCGCGCCTCACTACGGGGTCTGGTATCCTGTACTCGCCGCCCTCCTTAACCAGGTAGCCGTACTTGACCAGCTTCTTGAGCAGGTCGCTCAGCCTCCTATCCGTGATGTGGCCCGTCCTGCCCACCACGTACGCCTTAATGTCCCTCCACCTCGAGGCGCCGTGGGCGACTGCCCACAGTATCGCCGCATACCTCCTCCTCGATGGGGCGATCGCCCTCTCGAGTTCCGCCAGCACGAGCCTGGAGCCCTCCTCGAAGACTCGGGCTAGAGCCTCCCTGTGGGGCATGCCCCTCACAGCCCTGTAGTACCCGTAGTAGGTCAGCCAGCCGACGATCCCGTCCAGCCTCTCGACGGCCTCCTCCACCTCCCCCTCCCCGACGGTCACGCCGAGCTCCCTGAAGCCCTCCAGTAGGAAGCCCACGGCCTGCTCCCTGGAGAACCTCTCGACCCGTATCTCCCTCCTGTACCTGCCGAAGAGGGGGGCCTCCGGGTCGTCCACCCTGAGGAAGTCCCTGAGCAAGCCCACCTCGCTGCCCGTGAGCACTAAGGTTATGCTTGGGAGGTTGTCGACGGCCCACGCTATCACGCCGTCGTACCTCACGTTGGAGAACCTCAGGTACTGGGCCTCGTCGAGAACTAGGGCGAACCTCATGCCATGCCTCCTGCACCAGGCGTCCAGCTCGGACAGCAGCGAGGTCAACAGTACCCTAGCTCCTGGCTCGACCTCAACCTCGTAGTCTCCAACGCGTATCCTCCTAATCCTCCTGAGCGCACTCCTCAAGTCGAATCCCATCCTCCGGTACCACCTTAACTGCCTCCTGAAGCCCTCCACCACGCGGCTGACGAGGGCCTGCATCCTGATGATGTTCTCCGCGTAGTACAGCTCCCTCACATCCACCAACACGTGAGGCACTTCCAGCTCCCTTAAGCCTGCCTTCACCAGGCTAGTCTTGCCCACTCTGCGCACGCCGTAGACCACGACTAGCCTCTCCCCCAGCTCTAGGGCATCGCGCAGCTCCTGTAGCTCGCGCTCCCTATCGTACAGATCCTCCCTCCTCTCCTTCGGCGCGACGTCGAAGAGCACAGCTATCGCCCCCCGATAGTAACTATCGCCCCCCGATAGTAATTAGGCTTTGGGCGGGCGAGGGGTTTAAGAGCCACTCCCCCACTCAGGATAGGGGGCTGACGATAAGAGAGTCAGCTGACTCGTGATGCAGATCCCCCTGCCCGACCCCCATTATTCAGCTGGAGTCGCGCCTGGCGAGCAGCGCTGACCGAGGGCGGGCGCCCTTAGAGCCAGCATGCTACCAGATGGCCTCCACGCCTGTGTGAGAGGCTACGTACATCAGGTCCCTATCGCCCGTGACTACTGGGGCCCTCCGCCTCCCGGCGGCCACGATGACAGCTGCATCCGTCAGGCTCAGCCTCCTCCCCCTCAAGCCGGGATCTGGGGCAGCCGCTAGGAGCTCGTCGCCCCTAGCCTTGACCAGTGCTGCCTACACGTAATCCTCCAGGCCCATCCTGTGGGGGCAGAAACATTTAAGTATCTCAAACTATATCTTTTTGTATCGGAGAATAGCAGATGACAGAGAGGTTGCTACCACCGAGGGAAGCGTGCAAACGTCTTGGCATTAGCTTCATTACTTTGAAGAGGTGGATATACTCGGGCAAGATTAGAGCGGTAAAGACACCCACTGGTAGATGGATGATACCAGAGAGCGAGATTGAGAAGATTATAAGTGGGAGAGAAGGAACAAGAGAGGTAAGAGCAATAATTTATGCCCGCGTCTCCAGTACCGACCAGAAGAGCGACCTTGAAAGGCAAGTACAGTACTTGACGGAGTATTGTGCAGCTAAGGGATACAAGGTTGTAGACGTTCTTAGTGATGTCGCCAGCGGCCTTAAGACTAACCGCAAAGGATTGCTGAAGCTCTTCAAATATGTGGTGAATAGGCAAGTGGACGTCGTCGTAGTCACATACAGAGACAGGCTGACTAGGTTCGGCTTCGAGTACCTAGACTATTTCTTCAAACAATACGGCGTGAGGATAGAGGTCGCCTTCGGCGAGGAGCCCAAGGACGCTCGCCAGGAGCTCGTGGAGGATCTGATAGTCATCATCACGAGCTTCGCCGGCAAGCTGTATGGCATGAGGAGCCGCAAGAAGAGGCGGCTGGTTCGTGGCGTCAAGCAACTACTAGAGGAGGTGGAGAAGAGTGGCTAGGGTGGCGAGGACGATCATCGTCAGGAGCGCTAGACTACCGAGGAGGATGTTCAGAGTGTCCGTCGAGCTAGAGGGCATGTACCGCAACATGGTCAAGCAGCTGGTGATGTACGCCGTGAGGAGCAACGTTAGGAGCTTCGCTAGGCTAAGGGTGAAGTAGGCTTTCAGGAAGGGGCCTCGTCCAGGCTCTTTAGGCCTGGGATCCTGCCCTTACACCACTGCAGGGCGAACTCGTACGCCACTGGGGGTGGGATGACTCCTCTAGCTCACCTCTATAAATCGCTAGCATCACCTCCTCAGCCCTCCGGCTCAGCTCCCCGAATACCATCGCCATTAGGGTGTAGGTGTCTACCACGACCTCCCCCGCCATGCTCATCCCTCTAGCTCAGCCTCTCAGGCAGCCTCCTCCTCGTCCAGCTTCCTCTCAACCTCCTCTGCCGAGCCGAGACCCCGGCCGCAGCCCCAGACCCTCTCCCAGAGGTCCAGGGGGCGTAGGATCACCTTACCCTCCACGGCTTCGGCTAGCAGCAGCATCCCCTCTCTTATCCCAGCCTTCTCACGGATCTCCTTAGGCAGCACCACTATGCCCTTCCTGTAGACCTTCACCACGCTCACGTGGCGAGCCCCCCGAGTTAACCATATATGTTTAAAAGGTTTAGCTCCCTCTCGCGCCGCTCCGCTGCATGCGCCTTACGTCGGGCTCGGGTTTACAGGAGGAGTCCTCTCCTGTATACGTGGTTGTAGCCGAGCTTGAACACCACTACGCCGAGGAGGAGCGTTGCTGCCGATGCAGCGGCAAACGCGATGAAGTCTGGGTCTGCGAGGGGGATTGCGCTGAAAAGCGCCTTCCGCCAGGCTATGTAAGGGTCGATGAAACATAGTTGGACAGGGGCTTTTAAAC
>QMRZ01000153.1 GCA_003649495.1 Thermoprotei archaeon
CCAGGAGGAAGATAAGGGCGGAGCTGAGGAAGAGCCCCTGATTGATTTATCAACAGGTCGCCCCGCGTCAGGATTCCCGGGCGCGACGTTAGGAATCGTTTCCTGATTCCTGCGCCAACCCTAACGTCGCCACGCCTGGACCGCGCGCAATCCCAACCGATCAGGATTTAAATCCTGACAACCCCTTAAAAGCCGTGCCCAGGGAGAAGAACCTGAAGATACGGGCCAAGATAATAAAGCTCTGGGAGAGGGGGATGCGCTCCCCCAGCGAGATAGCGCGTGAGCTGGGGTTGCCAGTCGGGAGGGTGCGCTACTACATGTGGGCGATGAGGAGGGAGGGCATACTGCCCAGCGGGGACCCGCACAAGGATCTGCTAGAGAGGGCGCTAGACGAGCTTAAGGGCGTGATAGTCCTCTCCAGCTACCTGCTGGCGGAGTTCCAGGGCACTAGGCTGGAGGAGAAGTACGGGGAGAAGCTGAGGAGGCTGAGGGACTGCGCCGAGAGGGCGAATAGCTACGTGGCCATGTACGTGAGGATGAGGGGCCTGGTCAGGGGGGTGGTTAGGTGAGCGAGTGGGAGGTAGTAGAGGAGGATGAGGAGGTGGTAGGCGAGGAGGAGAGCGTCGTGGGGGAGGATGAGGAGTTGGTGGAGGATGGCGTGGAGGTGGTCGCGGGCGATTCGGAAGTAGTGGGTAGGCCGAGGGGCGACCCCGTGCTGGAATACGTGTACGGCTTGACCAACGTCAGGCCCCCGCCAGGCACTTGGAGTTGGGCCAGGCTGGCGAGCGAGGCGGTCCGCTACTCCAACATGGCTAAAATAGCTAGGGAGATGGGCTTGGTGGAGGACGCCAGGAGGTATGCTAGGTACGCCACCAGGTACGCGAGGCTCGCCTTCGACGCGTGCCCCCGCCTCAGGCAAGGCGGTTGCCCCCTCACCGACGTATTAGCCATGAGGTGCCCCTTCGGCCTGGAGAGGAGGTGTCGCATGTTCATGAAGAGGAGGGAGAAGAAGTGGAGGCGGTGGTTCAGGCGCAAGCCAAAGAACCGAGGAAACGCGGGTGAGACGTGGTGAAACGCCTAGCGGATTGCAGGTTGTGTAGGCACTTCATCAAGGCAGATAGCTGGGAGTGGCACAAGCTACCAGATGATGAGAAGGAAAGAGCATACATCCTAGCCTACAGGAGGGGGGAGAAACTGCTTGGCTACTGCCTAGCCTACCGGAGAGGCGTAACCTACTATAGGGGCACTTGCCCTAGGTACAGCCCCAAGCGCGAAACGGATGAGCATCAATTAAGCTTGGATAAGTTCCTGCCCACTAAAGAGAGGAAGTGGGAATTGGAGAGCATAGAGGCTAAGCAGGTGGGGTCTCATGGACTTGCAAGTTAATCCTATTAGATTCCTAAACGAAAGGCGATTCACAGTATTATTCAGCGGGGGGAAGGACAGCCTAGCTACCTTATTGTGGGTGATGGATAACGTGAGACATGATAACTGGAACGTGGTATATGTAGAGGTGAGTGGCAACACTCACCCCCTATGCAACGAATATGTCCATGAGGTGGCATCGAGACTAGGCTTGGATGATAGGCTCATCCGCGCCAAGAGGGAGGATCTCGATTTCTTTGACGCCATAAGGAGGTGGGGGATACCGTTAATAGGACAGACGCGGTGGTGCCTCTACCAGTTCAAGATAAAGGTCTGGAGCAACTATTCATACTTGACACAGGTATCGGGCATCAAGCGTAGCGACTCTAACAGGCGCGCCAAGGCTCATCTGATAGAGTACATGCGCTTGGGCAAGAACGTGGTGGTTAATCCCATCCTGATGTGGGATGATGATGATGTCATGGACTTCATAAGGGATCATGGCGTGCCCCTCAACCCTTGCTATGAGATATATGGACACAGCGACAATTGCATGTTCTGCCCTTACCACAGCAAGCGGAAGATCATGCTCACCCTCCAAGACCCGTATTGGAGGGACAAGATAGTGAGCGCCTTGAGGTGCGTCAAAGCGCCCAGGAGCGAGTCCATGAGAAGGATCTTAAGGAAGTGGCTCAGGCACGTTGGTCAGACGCCCCTCACTTCATACATGTAGAAAAAATAAGGTGTGTATTTGCACACTTTATCCCCAGAGCCCGCCCCATATATATAGCCGAGAGGTTGAGACGTCCTACGGGAGAGGGTATAGCAGTTATATCTGTTATATTATAACAGTTAGCTCTAACTGTTATATTTATCATATAACAGTTAGAGCGTGATGATGGTGGAGGGATATGCCCAAGGGCATTCCAGTCTCTGTATATATAGATATTGAACTTTACGGGAGGGTGAGGGAGTTACTGACAAAGCAAGGCTACAGGTCATTCTCGCAACTGGTTAATGAACTCCTCTCCAACTGGCTCAAATCGGTGGAGGGCGAGTCTGGGGAGGAGACGCAAGGAGAGTCTAACAGTTATGATAGTGAGTTGTATAACAATTATAACAACTCTAATATAACAGATATAACAGACAGTTATAACAGTTATAATAGGGAGGAGGAGTCGGGGAGGAAAAGGATTCCCGAGTCGCCATGCAAGAGTTGTGAGTACTTGCGGGGCTCCATCTGTGCCAAGTACGACAAGCCCATAACCAGGTGTATGGAGTGCCCCGAGATGAGGAGGTACTTGCTCGCCCACTTCAGGGTGGAGTAGCCATGGACCCTGCTTATGTCAAGGCCCTTGTCCTGGAGGCCTTCAAGCGTAGCTATGCTGAGGGAGAGGAGGGGGCGCCCATCGATGATGGCATCATATTCGTGACCGAGGCCGTCGGTTGCCTGCGGAAATCCTACTTCATCCGCAGGAACCCCCTCCCCCTGCCAGAGCGCCTGTACGTCATATTCGAGATAGGCAGGGGCGTCCACTACATCATCCAGAGGTTCCTCCCCGTGGAGGCGCAGTTCGAGGTCCCATGCGAGGTGGATCTAGGCCCCTGCGTGCTGAGGGGCAGAGCCGACGTGGTGTTAAATGATTCCATCCTGGAGCTGAAGACTATAGCTAAGATCCGGGAGGAGTATCTGCCCTACCAGCACCACGTTAAGCAGTTGCAGGCGTATCTCTGGATGCTCGATAAGCCGAGGGGCTACATAGTGTATATAGAGAAGGGTGGTGGCAGGATACACGTCGTGGAGGTTCACAGGGATGCTGGAGCCTGGGCTGAGGTCTGCAACCGCGCCCGTCTCCTCCACGAGCACTTGGCGAAGGGCGAGCCACCACCGCCCGAGCCGAGCCCCCTCTGCCGGATATGTGACTACGCCAAGCTCTGTGGCGGAGGAGGTGGGGGGACTTGAGGTACTGCCCTTACGTGAGAATCGTCAGGTACCCGAACCTGAAGACCGTGTGGCCGGAGTTCTACACCAGATACTACTGCAAGTTATTGCGCAACTGGTGTCCCTACAAGGGCAAGTACACCAGGTGTTGGATATACGCGACTAGGCGCAAGATCCCAGCCTGGCTAGTCGCTAAGTAGGTGGCGGGAGGAAAAGAATGCATTTACACACGGAATGACTGCGGGGGTCAGACGCGCGGTGGCAGGCCACCAAGGCCCCGCTACCATCCTCATCATCCCCAACAGAACGGGCTCACATGTTCTTTATCCACTCCTCCACCTCTTTGATATCCACGCCCTTGAAGTTAAATAAAAGGGGTAATCCATCACTACTTTCCCAGAGCACCACGACCTCATCCCCCAACCGCCACACGCTGAAGGCGTCCCCGCCCTTGCGCACCACCACGTCAGGTCTCTTCCGTGGCTTGGCCATCATGGCGCCGAGGCCCTTGGCCCTGAAGACCAGGCGTCGCCTCAAGCGTGGCGGTATCAGCTCGCCCACCTCCCCGCTCCTCATCCTCAGGTGGTCGATCCTCACGTCCACCTAGTACATAAGCCTTGCTAATAAGTGTTACTTCCTACAGAAGAAGTAAGGCTTAAATACCACCCGTTGCCACAGTAACGCGGTGAGGGGAGATGGATGAGGGAAAGAAGTTCATCAAGGTGAGCGTCTCCCTGCCTAGGCAACTGGTGGAGGAGTTGGATGAGGTGTGCAGAGAGGAGGGGTTCACTAGGTCGGAGC
>QMRZ01000154.1 GCA_003649495.1 Thermoprotei archaeon
CCACTAGCCTGCCCCCGCCCGCCGCCAGGGGCAGTGCGACTGCCAGCCCCTCAGGCACGTCCTGTAGGCCTATCGCGAGCCCCAGCAGCAGCCCGTCCATCACGTCGCGGGAGGCTGCAGCGCCCACGGCCATCCCCTCGGGCACGTTGTGCACTATCATCGCGAGCGCTATCAGCCACTCCCTCCCCAGCCTGCCGGTGCGGCGGGGCCCCTCGTAGCCCTTAGCCAGGTGCATGTGGGGGAGGGCCATGTCGAGCAGCTTGATGAGGGCAGCGCCTAGCAGGAAGCCGGCCAGAGCCATCCAGGCCCCGCCCAGCTCGACGGCTGGGAGGAGGAGGCTGGTGAATGAGGCCACTAGCATTACCCCGGCGGCGAACCCCATGCCCGCGTCCCGCGCCTCCTCACTCAGCTTAGCGCCGAGAAGCACTGGCGTACAGCCTAGAGTCGTGAGGGCTGCTGGGATGAGGCCCGTTATCAGGGCCCTCAGCGGGAGGGGGGCTTCCTCAAGCAGCCTTATCAGCGCGTCCCACACAGGGCTTCGCCTCAGCCCGTTGGCGGACGCTAGATAAAGCACCGCTGCATAAGGATTGCTGAACCCTGGGGGGGCGGCGTGAGGATTGACTGGCCAATGTTCACGGTAAGGCCCAGCGTAGTTATAAGCTCGCTGTGCTACTCCATATTCAGGCTGGAGCCCTACAGCTCCTGCCCCTACGGCTGCGTGTACTGCTACGCCAGGTGGTACAGGACACACCAGCCGCTTAGCGGGGAGGCACTGGTCAAGCTCTGGGGGAAGCTTGCTCGGCAGCTGGGCTCGGCAAACCTGCCCCCGCCCTACTTCAGGCTCTCCACGCTCGTGGAGCCCTTCCAGGAGGCTGAGGAGAAGGGGCGCATCGCGCTGCGCCTGATGAGGATCGCGCGTAGGCATGGCGTGCCGCTGGTCATAAACACCAAGTCAGTGCTCCTCCGGCGCCCGCCGTGGCTTGATGCAGTGCTCGAGCTGGCGGATGAGGAGCTCGTGTTAGTGCAGGTGAGCGTGGCCACGCTGGATGAGGCTACGGCGAGGGCCCTGGAGCCGGGCGCCCCCACTCCTCGGGAGAGGCTTGGGATGGTTGAGGAGCTGTGTGAGCATGGAGTGCCTGTTGTAGCCAGGGTACAGCCGCTAGTGCCCGGGATCGAGGATCAACAGGTCGAGACGGCCGCTGCCGCCCTCGAGCACGGCTGCAGGGGGGTGATAGTGGAGCCATTGAGGGAGACCGTGGAGGGATTGGCGAGAGTGGCCGAGGCCATGGGCATGAGCCCCAGGGAGTACCTCAGCGCGTACCGCTGGGAGCCGTACCCCTCTCAGCGAGGCGCATCAAGCCTCCTCAGGCCGGGGATCGAGTGGCGTAAATCCATCCTGGAGAGGCTCAGGCGCACTGTGTCGGGGAGAGGCGTGCTGACGATCTGTAAGGACGGCGTGTGGCCAGGCGTATCCCGCTATGGAGTTGACTGCTGCCAGGCCTGGCTCATGGGCGCGCGCTACTCCCTGAGGAGGACGCTCTACGAGTATGTGCTGGAGCCCCGGGCCACGCCCCCCAACGTCCACTTGCTCAGCGAGGAAGAGTATGGGAAGTACCCCAGGCCGGTCAGGAGGGGCCTGAGGCTCCACCACAACAAGCTGAGGAGGGTGCTGGAGTCTAAGCTCCTCTTATCGGAGCTGGTGGTGGATGAGGGCCGCGCGTGAGAGGGGCTCGGGCCCCGCATCGTCAGCTATGGGACCTCACATCACCTATACAGCTAGTAGGGGCTTCATCACCCAGCAGCACACCACGCAGCGGGCGGTTATATTCTTGCCGAGCCGAGGCCTAGGTGCTGCCCGGAAGCCGTATTAGGGGGACAGGGGTCGAGCGTATGTGAGGATCTCCAGCGTCTCGTTCACGCGGGATCTCTCTAAAGCTTACATCTACGTTGAGAACGCGGCTACGCGTGAGCTGAGGATATCCGGCGTGTACGTGGGAGGTGAGGACGCCACCTCTAGCGCCGATGTCAAGCAGGCGGAGCTCAAGCCGGGGGATAAGACCCTGGTAGTCGTCGAGCGCGATAGGCCATTCAGGCGAGGAGAGGTGGTGAAGCTGCGGGTTGAGGCGGGGCAGGTGGCGGCCAGCGCTGAGGTACGTGCACTGCCGGCCGAGTTCCCAGTCGGCATCTACGGGGGAGATGAAGTGCTTTCGAACAGGCAAGCTCTCATGGAGGTGCTTGAGATGGGCCTCGACACCTTGGTGGCGGGGCCTGATAAGCTGGAGGCCGCGCGGAGGCATGGGCTTAGGGTCGTGGCGTACGCGCCCAGGGCTGGAGAGTCAATAGATCTGGACGCTGTGCGCAGATACGCTGGCCACCCAGCACTCCTGGCCTGGTACGTGGTGGATGAGCCGGATATATGGGAGGTGGGGGGCAGGCTGCCTGAGGGATGGACTGCTAAGTGGACTGGAGAGGTTAGGAAGGCTGACCCCGCCACGCCCACATACATAGTGCTGTGCGATCCCTGGAGCCTCGAGAGGTTCGCGAGTCTCCCAGACATCCTGGCGGTGGATCCCTATCCCGTGTCTCACCTGCCGCTGAGGTATGTTGAGTTCATGGCGCGGCGGGCGGTGAGGGCAGCAGCGCCCAGGCCGGTGTGGCTGATACCACAGGCGTTTAGGCACGGGAGGCCCCCAAGGAGTGGAGGATGGTGGTGGAACAGGTTCCCGACTCCCGAGGAGGAGAGGCTTATGGTGTTCATGGGGCTGGGACAGGGCCTCAAGGGGGTGATATACTTCACGTACCACTCGTTCATCGACAACCCTAATGACCCGGTGGAGGGGGTGTCGTCAAGCCACGTGGATGCAGCAGCCCTGAGGAGGGGGATAGCGCGGATGAGCGGGGAGCTGCACGCGCTGGGCAGGCTGCTGGCATTCTCCGACGTCTTCACTGAGACGCGCTCAGCAGCAGCCTGGTCCCGCAGCGGCTCGGTGGAAGCAGCGTCGCTGGTGGCGGGGGACGAGGCGGTAGTGCTCGTGCTGGTGAACCACGGCTACGTCAGCACGCCGAGAGGCTTCGAGGTCGCTCCAGCGAGGGAGGTAGTGGTTGAGGCGAGGATCCCGAGGTGGATTAAGGTGCTGGGAGCCTACAGGGTGGCTGAGTGGGGGGTTGAGGACGTGGAGCTGAAGGTGGAGGGTGGGGTAGCGAGGATCACACTCCCCAGGCTCGAGACGGCTGCCGCGGTGGTTCTGGCGGCCTCGAACTCGGCCTACAGGGCGTTGGTGGAGGAGTGGAGGATTTGGAGGCGGTACTAGGCGCGTGGGGCGCGGCTCAATATGCGCTCAGCATTATCGTGGAGTATCGCCCTAATCTCCTCATCCGTGAAGCCGAGCTGGGGGAGCATCACTTCCCAGAAGTGCCTGAACCTAAGGTACAGCTCGGGCTCGACGTCAGTGCCGTAGAGGAGCTGGCTCGGCTTAGCGTCGTAGCGGGTCCTCCGCATCAGCGCCAGCGCTATCCAGAGGGTGTGGCCGCCGCAGATGTCGAAGTAGAGGTTGGGGTTGTGGTGCATCACGGCTAGCGCCTCATCACACCAGGGGTGGCCCAGGTGGGCCCCTATCAGGGTGAGCCGGGGGAAGCACCTGGCGATCCTATCCAAGTGCACGGGCCTCATGTAGCTGGAAGTCGCTCTCAACTCCCTGTCCACGGGGTTTCGGGCGACGACGCCCGTGTGGAAGAGTATTGGCATCCCATAGTCCTCGGCCTTCTCGTAGTAGGGGAAGAACTCATCACTGTCGTAGGGCTTAGCTGGCTTGAACATCTTGAGGCCCGTGAAGCCCCTTGAGTAGAGCTCATCCACCACGCTGGGGTCGTCTCTCCCGAGGCTCACGAAGCCGAAGCCTCTTATCAGGTCCGGGTACTCCCTGAAGGCCTCCTCAACCAGCTTATTCTCATCCCCCATCCCCCTCAGCCTGCCCAAGCTGTGGAGACATATCACCTCGACGCCAGCCTCCTCACAGGCCTTAACCAGCCTCCTCAGGGGGTCCCTGCCCGAGGGGTAATGTGCGTGGAAGTCTATCACCTTCAA
>QMRZ01000155.1 GCA_003649495.1 Thermoprotei archaeon
CATGAGTAGCTTGATTTCGCCCCTCAGCGACAGCGCCGCCACTCCTGTGGAGACGCCGGGGTCGACGCCGACTATTAGATAGCGGGGCGGCGTCCTCCTCCTCCAAGGCGATGAGAGGGGGATGAATACGGGGTCCTGCCTAGCGATGGGCTCCACGCGCACCTGTATGTCATGATCATGTAGCGGCTTAACTACCCCGTAGAGCTTATCGCGTGGTGCATACACTACGAATACGCTCCTCTCAATTCCAAACCTCCCTCGCGTGACGAATAGGTCGTAGTCCAGCCCTCTCCTCTCCAGCGCCTCCCTAACCTCCCTGGTCTTCGACGTGACAAGGCTCTCCACATTCCTCTTATACCTCTCCAGGCTCATCCCGCCCTGAGCCGGGCTCCTCCCCTTTGAGACTATGATCTTAGTCTCCTTCTCGAAGAGCACGAGCTCGGAGCCTATGCCCATGTAGGCTAGCCTCGCTGAGACCTCAGCTGCCTGCTGAGGGCTTAGCTTCTCGCCTCCCAGCCCCAGCGATGCCGCGAGTGAGGATAGAGGGTAAGTCTTGTCCCCTATCATGGTGACCTGCACCAACTTGGGCATGCAGCCTAATGCCCCCAGCAGCTCACGCAGACCATCTACTGATGGAGCCAGCTCGTACACGTTGTCGATGGCTATTGCCTCTACACAAGCCCTCCTCGCGATCTCCAGCACTTCCGAGAGCTTAGCCTCGCCCCTCTCTCTGACTAGCCCGTCCACTAGCAGTGCGTAGGCGAAGCGGGGATCCCTGGTCGAGAGAGGAGACTCGCCAGGTAGCAGGTCCAAGCCTAGCACTTTCCTGAACATTGCCGCCATTCCCCCTCAGCCTATCACCTTCTTGATCTCAGCCTCAATATCGCACTTCAGGTTGTACTTCCTCCTAAAGAACTTTAAAATATTACCTACGTCTCTCTTAAGGTAATAGATGGCCATGGGGTGACTGCTTGGGACCCATTGAGGCCAGTCGAATAGGACGGGACTACCGCTAACGACTAGCACGTTATACTCGCTCAAGTCGCCGTGAACCACTCCAGCCCTGTAAGCTTTCCCCACTTCCTCGAGCACCCTATCCTTGAATGCTGCAACATCGTCCAGTGGTGGTGTCCTGAAGAGCTCCACCCCATCCAGGTAATCCGTCACGACGACGTGCCTATTCCAGTCTATAGGCTTCGGCACTGAGACGCCAGCTGAAAATAGTATCTTGAGCGCCTCATACTCGCTCTTAGCTGCTAACCTGGATTGGTAGAGCCAGGATATGTGGCGCCTATCACCTACGTATGTCCTGACCCTCCGGGTCTGCCTGAAGGACGTACGCCCTACTCTGTGGAACTTAAGGGCCACTAGCTTCCCTCCAGGAGTCAGAGCGGGGTACACGTCCGACTCCTTACCCCTGCCAAGGGGGGAGGCACCCATTCTCTCCACCACACCTCTCTTACTGAGGGCATTAAGGGCTAGACAGTCATAGCCCCTCGAGGTCAATATGTAGCCCACGTAGCTGCCTATACACCTCTGCAGGAGCCCCAGCGCGTTTAGCCGCTTAGTAACTAAAGCAACCTCCTCCTCGCCCAGCCCTGATAGCCTAGCGATCTCCTCGAGAGGCACGTACATGAATCTCGCCATCCCTCTCTCAACAGCGTTTAGCACCTTGAAGTCTTCAGCTCTAAGCTTCCTGAAGGCCTCAAGCACTAGGCGCATCGTCATGCTAGAGCCAACTTATAAGGCGGTAAGCTGGCTTATATGTGGTGAGGATGAGGCAGCTCGCGTCTGAGCGGTGAGGAAGCCTTTCGAATGCTGATGTCTTCGACTTAAGCTAACAAAGTCGAGCTGCCCCTCTACTAGCTTCTCTAGTGCGCGCGTATTGAGGCCACCTCTCGCGTGCCCCTACGTATTTGTTCTACGTAGGGGCGTGCGGGGCCCTGCGCGCGGGCGAGGAGTGGGGCAGGCCCCCAGCAGCTAGGGGGCCAGCTGGCAACCCCCAGCCCCCAACCAGCCGGGGCCCCGATGACCACGCGCGCATTGAATGCTAACCTCCCGGCTACATGAAGGCGCTAAGTCCCCTAGCTCCGATTACTATCCGCGTAACACGGCCAGTAGCTGGGAGCGCCACATTGTACACCCGCGTTTCTCCCAGCCGCACCATGAGCCTCTTGCCATTATGTGCATGGCCGTGGATTACTACGTCAGGCTTGGTCCTCATGACTACTCTAGTAAGCCTCCTGGAGCCCAGCTGGCTCCACACCCGCTCGTCCTCGCCCTCTAGCGTCCCACATATCGGCGCGTAGTGAGTTAGCAGCACTACACACTGTGCCTCTCTAGAGGCCTCCCTCAAGAGCTCCTCTATCCTCTCAAGCCTCCTCCTGTAGATCTCCCTTATCCCCGGCACGTTCCTTAGTTGCCAGCGCGTGGGCCTATCGAGGACGCCGCGCGTCCCAACTACCGCTACCTTCAGGCCCCCAAGCTCAGTCACAACATACTCGTCATCGAGCCACTTCACATCACTGCACAGCCTCCTCAGCTCCTCCTTACGCTCATCGTACTCCTCATTGCCGAACACCGCCAGCAGCTCTCCCCCATACACGCTCCTAATCCTGTCCACTACCAGCTTGCAGTGGTGAGCTGCACCTCTCTCCACGAGGTCTCCAGCCAGCAACACGAGGTCAGCCCCCTCCAGCGCGTCTAAAGAGTTGTTCAGTAGGTTGAGGTAGCGGGGCCCATGGACATCGCTCAGAGCTGCCAATACAGCGGTTAACGCCATACAGCCTTATAGTGGGGTTTACCAACTTAAGGCTATCAGAGCCATTGGCCTTAAAGGGCGGCAGCGGCTTTGAGGCGTGATGGGCGGCCGGTATAAACTACTAGCAGTAGATGTCGATGGCGTGCTCACTGAGGTAAATTCGGTGTGGAGGCACCTACATGAGCGCTTAGGCACGCTCAGGGAGGCAGTCGTTAACGCAGCCCTATTCATGGAGGGCAGGATAAGCTACGAGGAGTGGGCTAGGCTGGATGCAGCCCTCTGGAGGGGAGTGCGCGTGGAGGAGGTTATGAAGGCGGTAAGCGACGTGAGGTTGAGAGAGGGAGCTGTGGAGCTGGTGGAGCTGGCGAGGGAGAGGGGGCTGAAGGTGGTCGCGCTCAGCGCGGGGCTGAGCTTAATCGCAGATAGGGTGGCAGCTGAGCTGGGGATTGACAAGTGTCTCTCAAACGAGCTTGTAGTGAGGGATGGGGTGGTGACGGGGGACGTAGTGGTTAGGGTTACGTGTTTCAATAAGGGGGACTTGCTGCTGAATATATGCGGTGAACTCGGCATTAAACCAGGCGAAGTCGTGGTGGTCGGTGACAGCGAGGCTGACATCTCAATGATGCGTGTGTCTGGGCTGGCGATAGCTTATAACCCCTCATCTCCCTTGGTGCTGAGTTGCGCGCACTTAACCATAGTCTCCGAGACACTAAAGCCGGTGGCCGACCTGCTGGAAAGGCTTACGAGGTGCTGATGTTGGCTGGAAGTTTCGCCCCACGGGGGAGGGGGGATAAGGGGGCGTTACATGAGTCTCTGTGGCGGGCTCAGGAGGTGAGGGCGTGAGCGGGCTTACCAGGACTGAGAGCTTAATAGTGGCGGCGTACATGTCCCGGGACCCCCCACCTAAGGCGAAGGAGTTGGCCTCACAGCTCGGCGTTTCAGTGAGGACGGTTTACAAGGCCCTCTACAAGTACCGTAAGCTGTGCAGGGAGCTGGGGATTAAGCCCCCAGCTACGTATAAACGCCGGTCATCGGGGAGTGGGAGCCAGCTAGAGGAGGTAGTGGCTGAGGAGGTGAGGAGGTGGCTGAGCGAGGTGCTGGGTGGGCCTAGCCCGAGCGCCTTATTATCGGAGCTGCGCGCCTTAAGGAGGTCTGTGGAGAGGCTTAATGAGTCCATTAACAGGCTGATAATGCTGCTGGAGTCTCAGAGCCTACGCGGGGGGGATGATCAGCTGGACCTACCGAGCTTCGTCAAGGGCAATCCTTGGCTAGAGGTCCTTAGGAGCAGGCGTTGAGGAGGCTCACGCCTAGAGACGC